>NZ_CALHTQ010000069.1 GCF_938039775.1 uncultured Mogibacterium sp.
AAAATGCACTCGAATCGATTACTGTTAAGAATAACGAGACAGGTGAGACGAAGGATATCGCTGTCAGTGCATTATTTTTAGCTATAGGTAAGATTCCAAATGGAAAGCCTTTTGCAAACCTAGTTGCTACTGATGAGGCAGGATATTTCTCTGTAGGAGAGTCTTGTGAAGCAGGAACTCCTGGAGTATTCGTAGCTGGAGATGGCAGAGCTAAGGAATTAAAACAGCTGACTACTGCAGTATCCGACGGATCGATTGCTGCAACAAAGGCTTGCAACTACGTCGATAGAATGAATGGACAGGAATACGTTTAGGAATTTCTGAATTTGTAGTACAATATATGGGTAAGATTAACAGATAAATAATTGGATATATAGGAGGAATGAGATGGCAGATAATATGCAGACACCTGAATCCTGCAGCCATGATTGTTCAAGCTGCGGATCGAGCTGCCCGTCGAGAGATGGCGGCGCACATGGTGGTCATGAGAAGTTAAACGAGCATAGCAGTGTTAAGAAGGTTATAGCGGTTGTAAGCGGAAAGGGCGGAGTTGGTAAGTCTATGGTTACTGCTCTCTCGGCTGTAACAGCTAACAGAAATGGATGCAAAGTCGGTGTGATGGATGCGGATATTACTGGACCTTCGATTCCAAAGATGTTCGGTATACATGAGAAAGCTTATGGAAGTGAGATAGGTATCATACCTGGTAAATCAGCTTCCGAGATTAAGGTAATGTCTCTTAATTTGCTAACAGAAAACGAGAGTGATCCTGTAGTTTGGAGAGGCCCTGTAATCGCAGGCGCGGTTACACAGTTCTGGACTGACGTTGCATGGGGAGACCTCGATGTTATGTTCATAGATATGCCTCCAGGTACAGGCGATGTACCACTCACAGTATTCCAATCACTACCAATTGACGGAATCATTGTAGTTACATCTCCTCAGGAGCTCGTTTCTATGATAGTTGAGAAAGCTGTCAAGATGGCTAAGATGATGAATGTTCCTATTCTCGGACTCGTTGAGAACATGAGCTACTTCGAGTGCCCAGATAACGGCAAGAAGTACGAAATCTTTGGAAAGAGTCATGTAGATGAAATCGCTACAGACAACGGACTCAAAGTTCTTGCAAAGCTACCTATTAATCCTGACCTAGCAACGCTTAGCGACCAGGGAAGAATTGAGTTCGCAGATACTTCAGCACTCGATGAGTCCATAATGCAGACACTGCATGATATTGATAAGTAGTATCTAATATATGAATACATACCATATATAGAAGAAATGCCTCAGATACCTCGATTATGAGGGCTGAGGCTTTTTATTTATCTAGAAAACTGTTTAATATATCGAGAATTTTAATTAATATATTGACACTTACCCACGCTGGATTATAATAGTGATGTTGGTTTACCAATACTAAACTAATTACTTATTATAATGCATAGTAGCAAATAATATTACATGAGGCTGTCCTTATGAATATGTTGCAAATACTGAAGCATTTAGATTGGATGATAGATGGAAATTGGAGAGAAGATTAAAGAGCTTAGAATAGAACGTGGACTCACTCAGGAGGAGCTAGCAGATAGGGCAGAACTATCGAAAGGGTTTATCTCGCAGGTAGAGAGAGACCTCACCTCACCGTCAATTGCGACACTAGAGGACATAGTTATATCTCTTGGTACGGACCTAACGGCTTTTTTCTCGGAGAAGGAGAGACCCCAGGTTGTATTTAGCGAGGAGGACTACTTCGTAAAGGAAGATGAGCGACACAAGAACACAATAGAATGGATTGTGCCTAATGCACAGAAAAACAACATGGAACCTATCAGGGTGACAATAGGAGCTGGCGGTACGACAATACCGGATAATCCGCATGAAGGTGAGGAGTTTGGCTATGTTGTCAAAGGAAGTATAGATGTGCATATTGGTAGCGATACATACCATGTGGATAAGGGTGAGTCATTTTACATATACCCTGAGCATGAGCACTATATTAGCTCGGGCAAGGGTGCGGAGATAATTTGGGTGAGCTCGCCGCCTAGTTTCTAGGAGATACGGTAATGCTTTGCAATAGCTGCATTGGAGGAAGATTTTGAACGAGTTAATTAGACTTGACAACATAGGAAAGAGCTACGGCGACCAAGAGGTGCTAAGCGATATCTCGCTCTCAATCAAGGAGAACGAATTTGTAACGCTACTTGGACCATCTGGATGTGGCAAGACCACAACGCTGCGCATCATCGGTGGATTTGAAAACCCTGATATGGGAAGGGTGATTTTTGACGGAAAGGACATCACTAATATCCCGCCTAATCAGCGTCATGTAAATACAGTATTTCAGAGCTATGCGTTGTTCCCACACATGACGGTGCAGGAGAACATCGCGTTTGGACTGCGTGTAAGTGGAAAGTCAGAGCAGTATATAAAGGATAAGATTGCATATGGACTTAAGCTCGTTAACCTTGATGGTTATGGAAATAGAAGAATAGATAAGATGTCGGGAGGTCAGCAGCAGAGAGTTGCTATGGCGCGTGCGATAGTTAACGAGCCAAGAGTTCTTTTGCTTGACGAGCCGCTGGGGGCGCTTGATCTTAAGCTAAGGCAGGAGATGCAGTACGAACTGGTTAGACTCAAGAAGGAGCTCGGTATCACATTTATATTCGTAACTCACGATCAGGAAGAGGCTCTAACGATGTCGGATACTGTCATCGTTATGAACAATGGTTACATTCAGCAGATGGGAACACCTGAAGAGATATACAATGAGCCTGAGAATGCCTTTGTTGCTGACTTCATCGGAGATAGCAACATCGTCGATGCCAAGATGGTCGATGATAAGCTAGTGGAGATAGATGGTCATGTATTTAAGTGCATAGATGGTAGAGATAATGGCTTCAATATCGGACAGCCTGTCGATGCAGTAATCAGACCTGAGGATATCGAAATCCGTGAGTATGGTGAGGGCATCATGAACGGTAAGATAATTAGTAAGCTATTCATTGGTGTTCACTATGAGATGCTCGTACAGAGCGAGGATGGTAAGGTGGAGTGGTTACTTCAGAATTACGACTCGCATGAAGTCGGTGAAACCATAGGTATGTATGTGCGACCTGAGAATATTCAGATTATGCACAAGCCTACATCAGAGGATGAGGAGGCACAGGAAGTTGATATCTAAGAGAAGGTATACAGCACCTTTTGCCATTTGGATTGTTGCGGGAACCATAATCCCTATTTTGACTATCGCCTACTATGGCATAACCAATAGAAATGGTGCTTTTACATTTGAAAATATTACAGCGATGTTCAATTCTCAGCATCTGCAGGCGCTCGGCATGTCGCTACTTCTCTCCGTTGTGAGTACAGTGGTGTGCCTAGTGCTAGCTTTTCCTATGGCCCTAATCCTGAGGGAGAGCAGATTCGGTAAACAGGGATTTATGATATTTGTATTTATACTCCCAATGTGGATGAACTTCCTGCTAAGAACTATGGCGTGGCAGGTACTTCTTGAGAGGCAGGGTGTAATTAATTCAATCATAACTTCCATCGGGTTTAACAGACAGGAGATGATGGGAACACCGGGGGCAGTCGTTCTAGGTATGGTGTATGATTTTCTACCTTTTATGGTCCTACCTATCTATAATGTCGTATCGAAGATTGATAATCGACTTATTGAGGCTGCATATGACCTAGGTGCTGGAAAATTCTATGTGTTTAGAAGGGTTATCTTTCCTCTCAGTATCCCTGGAATTGCTAGTGGAGTGACGATGGTATTTATCCCAGCGCTCACAACATTTGTAATTTCGAATATGCTTGGGGGCGGCAAGGTGAACCTGATTGGAAATATCATCGAGCAGGAATTCACAGTTAATTCCAATTGGTATCTAGGCTCGGGGCTTTCACTAGTCATGATGGCATTCATTATCGTCAGCATGCTGATAGTTCAGGAGTTCGGTGACGGAGAGGAGGAACATTTATTATGAAGAAATTATTCGGAAATATGTATTTGATAATAATAATGCTCTTTCTGTATCTACCGATTCTGACGCTAATACTTCTGTCGTTTAACGAGAGCCGTTCGATGTCGGTGTTTACGAGGTTTTCACTGAAGTGGTATCAGGAGATGTTTCACAGCAGACTCATACTGGGAGCTATTGTAAACACATTTTCGATAGCTATATTAGCTTCAATTATCGCAACTGTCATCGGTACTCTGGCAGTGCTCGGACTTGAGTCGCTAAGACCTGGTGCGCAGCAGACTCTCCTTGCAGTTAATAACATTCCGATGCTCAATGCAGATATAGTAACTGGTATCTCGCTGATGCTGTCATTTCTGCTGTTCGGAGTGTCACTTGGTTATATGACGATACTGTTCTCGCACGTGACATTCTGTATACCATACGTGATACTTTCGGTAAGGCCGAGACTTAACAAGAGGACGGATACCCTTTTTGAAGCGGCAATGGACCTCGGAGCTTCGCGCTCATACGCATTTAGAAAGGTAGTTCTGCCTGAACTGATGCCCGGAATATTATCGGGAGCACTTCTTTCGTTTACGATGTCGGTAGATGACTTCGTAGTTACGCAC
>NZ_CALHTQ010000070.1 GCF_938039775.1 uncultured Mogibacterium sp.
CTTGTTTGCTAAACATAGATTACCATCAAGTAAAAATTTATGGAAATACTTATAACCCATAGCGAGATATAGGCTCAATTTATATCTCAGTGCATTATTTATCTTTTGTAGTACTTATAAGGAGATAAAAAATAGGACTCCATCTGGAGTCCTACATTATGTATAGTTCTTATTACATTAGTAAAGCTTTGATCCTGCTGGTATTGAATCATCTAGCATCAAGAGATTGAGGATTTCCTCTCCATCGTAATCACATATGGCAGATAGCAGCATACCGCATGATTCTAGTCCCATCATCTTACGAGGTGGTAGATTTGTAATAGCAACCAGTGTCTTTCCAACTAACTCCTCTGCAGAGTATGTCTCCTTGATACCAGACAAAATAGTTCTAGTCTGACCTGATCCATCATTAAGAGTGAATTTAAGAAGTTTTTTGCTCTTTGGAACTTCCTCACACTCCAGAACCTTAACTACTCTGAAGTCTGACTTGCTAAATGTATCGAAATCAACTACATCCTCAAACAGTGGCTCAACTTTAACCTTTGATAGGTCGAGTTTTCTCTCAGCCTTTTCTTCTGAGCTGCCACCCTTGCCGAGAGGCTTCATAACAGGGAATAGCTGTACGTCCCTGATAGTCGAAGAATCTGTAAGAAGCATTACAAGTCTATCAACTCCGATTCCAAGACCACCCGTTGGAGGCATTCCAACCTCAAGTGCATTTACGAAATCCATGTCCATCGGATGAGCTTCGTCATCAAGACCTAGGTCTAGCTCGCGCTGCTGCTCAGCGAATCTTTCATACTGATCTATCGGGTCGTTAAGCTCTGAAAACGCATTAGATAGCTCCCATCCATTGATGTAGGCTTCAAATCTACGAGTGATGCGAGGGTCCTTTGGATCCTTCTTTGCAAGCGGCGACACCTCTACTGGGTGTCCAGTTAGGAACACAGGTCCATCAAGAAGCCCTGGTATATCTTCGCAGTACTCGTCAAACATCTCAGCTATAATTTTGCCACGAGTCCAATTGCGAACCTCTTCAGCTTCCATTCCGTATGCTATTGCTCTCTCACGAGCTTCTGCATCATCTTCAATCTTATCGAACGGAATACCTGTAACCTTAATTACAGATTCCGTCATGTCTATCTTATTCCATGGAGGCGTAACGTCAAAAGTCTTACCTTCGTAGGAGATAATAGGTGAACCATTTACCTCCATAGCGCACTTATAGACAAT
>NZ_CALHTQ010000071.1 GCF_938039775.1 uncultured Mogibacterium sp.
CAGACGAAGCGTCGATAGAGGAACTTTTTTTTAATAGAAATGTTACGACGGCTATCGGCGTAGGAGAAGCACGAGGAATCGCTCTGCTCGCATGCGTTGAAGGTGGGCTTTCGGTGTCTGAATACACACCAATGCAGATTAAACAAGCTCTTGTAGGCTACGGAAAGGCGGAGAAGAAGCAAGTTCAGACAATGGTCAAAACTATACTGAATCTAAAGGAAGTCCCTAAGCCTGATGATACAGCTGACGCAGTTGCTGCTGCTATCTGTCATGCACATTCGCGTAATTCCAGAGTGATTGGGAGATAAGAGATAATGATAAGAAATATCAAAGGTGAATACCTTTATTATGACAAGGGATCAATGATTATCGAGACGAGTGGAGGAATCGGCTTTCGCATATACGTTGCGGATACTTCGCCACTACTTCTCCATCGAGAGGGTGATATCATAAATGTATTTACGTACATGCAGATCAAGGAAGATGGCATGTCGCTTTATGGTTTCTCTAAGCTTGATTCTTTGAATCTGTTCGAACAGCTAATCACCGTAAAAGGTGTTGGCCCAAAGGCGGGTCTCGCGATTATGTCGACGGGGTCAGCTGATGAGATTAAATACAGTATAGCTAATAAGGATGCTACCGCAATTGCTAAGGCGCAGGGTGTAGGTAAGAAGACTGCAGAGCGTGTAATTCTTGAGCTATGCGATAAGGTTGACGCGGTTCCTATGCCAGAAATGGGAGGAACGACTCCAGTTTCTATTCCTGGGCTTGATAAAGCGAGGCAGGAAGCTGTTATGGCACTCACTACACTTGGTTATTCGAAAACTGAGGCTGAAGAGGCAATCGGTCATGTAACCGATGAAGGACTTGATGCGGAGACTTACATCAAGAAAGCTCTTAAGTATCTGCTATAGAAGAAGGATTGGGAAATGCTAGATAACATCACATCGACTAAGGTTATACCGAATGAGATAAACGGGGAGTTCACGCTCAGACCACAGTACCTAAGTGAGTACTGCGGTCAGTCAGTTGCGAAGGAGAACTTGTCTATATATATTGAAGCTGCTAAAAAGCGCGGTGAGTCACTAGACCACGTGCTTTTCTACGGACCTCCAGGTCTTGGAAAGACTACACTTGCAAATATTATTGCAAATGAACTTGGAGTAGACATCAAGATTACGTCAGGACCCGCAATCAGCAGGGCTGGCGACTTAGCCGCTATTCTTACGAATTTAAATGAGAATGACGTCCTCTTCATAGATGAGATTCACAGGTTAAATCGTTCAGTTGAAGAGGTCCTGTATTCCGCTATGGAAGACTTTGCACTAGATATCATTATCGGAAAAGGACCTGCGGCTAGATCTCTTCGAATAGATATCGCAAAATTCACGTTAGTCGGAGCTACGACGAGGGCAGGAAGCCTTTCAGCACCATTAAGAGATAGATTTGGAATAATCACAAAATTCGAATTCTATACTCACGGGGAAATCAGGAATATTCTACTTCGCTCTGCAAAGGTTCTCGGCATAGAGATAGACGATGAGTCCCTCGATGAATTAGCTGGCAGATCGAGAGGGACACCAAGAATCGGAAATAGACTGCTCAAGAG
>NZ_CALHTQ010000072.1 GCF_938039775.1 uncultured Mogibacterium sp.
TCCTGCCTCGAACATCTCCGTTGCAAAAGACTCTATATCAATGCCCGCAATTAATGCGAGTGCCCCAGCAGCCATCTTATCCTGTGTCGTGCATGTTGGCGATCTAAACATAAGCGTATCAGATACGATTGCCGCACATAATAGTCCTGCAATGTGCTTAGGTACATCGATGCCACGCTCTATATACATCTGGTATAGGATTGTAGCGGTGCAACCAACTGGCTGCAGATTGAAAAATATCGGCTGAAGTGTCTGGATAGTTCCTAGTCTGTGGTGATCCACAATCTCAAGGATGTCCGCATCATCGATATTGTCCACTGCCTGTGATTTCTCATTATGGTCTACGAGAATTACCTGTTTCTTCCTGATGTTGAGCAGATTGCGCCTCGAAACTGTTCCGATGTAGCGGCCTTTGCTATCTGTAACCGGAAACGCTCGATGCCTCGTAGCTCCCATCTCCGCCTTTACACTGTCCGTATAGTCATCTAGCTTAAAGCCTTCGATTCCATCAGATGTCATGAATGCTTCTAGCGGTACGCTCTTGTTGATTTCCCTCGATACTGAGAACGTATCTAGATCAGTTTCAATGATAACTGCCCCCTTGGCTTTTGCAAGTTCTGCGACTTCCTTAGAGGCCTTCGCACCTAGGCACAGGATAATGCACCCTGCATCGGCCTCAAGCGCACCAATTTGGTTTTCCTTGCGGTCAACAAGGATTACTAAATCGTGCTCCTGAACGACGCCCTGCATCCTTTCGACCAGCGCTGCTCCAACCAGAACCTTTCCCTTGTCAAAGTGACGCTCTCCATCACCGACCACAATGTGTCCGTCAATCGTAGCAGCAATATCGCTGAACCTAGGTGATGTGCTCGAAAGGAAGGCACTACTCTCAGCATCCATAAACGTACGTGCGATATCACCCTTCGTAATGAGCCCGATAACCTTGTCAGCCTCAGTAATTGGCTGGGTTACAGCTTCGCTTTTGCCCATGATGCTCCCGGCTTCCTTGATAGTCATCTCCTTAGGAACTCCCGGGGTGTGCCTAATCTCCATATCTCTGACCTGAGTAGCTACATTATCCACGTATTCAGGAACTTTAATGCCAAATCTCTGCAGTACAAATTCCGTCTCTCCATTGATTTCACCAGCGCGGCGAGCTACGTAATTATTGGTATTCGTAATTCGATTCTTGATCTCAGCATAGCCAATCGCCGAGCAAATAGAATCGGTGTCGGGATTCTTGTGTCCAATTATTATTATCTTCTTATCGGATTCCACGGGCACCTCCGGATATCTTAAAAATTGGGAACGCCACACTCGTAGGAGTGCGGCGAATCTTCGTATATAGCGGTTCGAAATGCTCCGATACCTGCACCTGTAGCCATTACTACTTAATAGTAATAGTCTTGATTACCTGATCTTCGTTAGGCTTATCCATCATGTTACGCGGAACAGAAACGATGCGGTCTGCTTCATCCATGCCTTCTGTAACCTTTCCAAATGCAGCATACTGTCCATCCAGATGTGGAGCATCTTCAACCATGATGAAGAACTGTGAACCAGCCGAATTAGGATTCATCGATCTAGCCATAGAGAGAACCCCTCTAGT
>NZ_CALHTQ010000073.1 GCF_938039775.1 uncultured Mogibacterium sp.
TGGCAATTCTGAACTCGATTACAGAATCAATAATCTCCTGATAGTACTTCTGTCTGTTGTCATCATCGTCAGCGAACATAAGCTCATCCATGATGTACCCCGTATTATCAGGCAGGATTCTTCTAACCTTGGATCTGGTGTACTTATTAGAAACTGCCCTGCAGATGATAATTAGCCTATAAATAGCAGCGGAGCACCAAGCATTGAAATCGTCTTCATTAGACTCGCGCCTCTTAAGCTCATTTATCGGATCATAGATAAGAGCAGCCAGCTGCTCTCTATCTGTTGCGCTTAGTATAGTTCCGAAATTCTCATCGATTTTCATCTTGATAGTTCCGGATGCACTGCGCACGAAATACTGGAACGCGTCGTATTCACCGTGAAGATCGCTCAGGAAGTATTCTGTACCCTTTGGCAGAGCAAGAATCGCTCTGAGGTTTACTATCTCAGCATTTACAGAACGATGATTAGGGTACTTTTGAGCTAGCATCTCGAGATACTTATTGTTAGACATCGTGTTCCTCCACTCTCATGAGGTCTGCACCTAAATTCTTGAATTTGCCTACAAAGTCTTCATATCCTCTTTCGATATGATAAATCTCACTAACCTCTGTCGTTCCAGTCGCTACAAGTCCAGCAAGAACCATCGCCGCGCCCGCACGGAGGTCTGTCGATCTAACTTTTGCACCGTGAAGCTGTTTACCACCTGGAATTGTTGCTTCTCTGCTGTTATCTGCCGAGATATCTGCGCCCATACGGTTTAGCTCAACTACATGCATGAATCTATTTTCAAAAACTGTCTCTCTTACCACACTAGTTCCCTCAACAGTGGTCAGGAACGCCATGAACGGTGACTGAATATCTGTCGGGAATCCTGGGTACGGAAGTGTCTTGATATCTGTAGCAACAAGGTTTCCTTCAGTTGCATCTACGAGCACGCCATGGTCTTCAATGTCAACTCTAACGCCACACTCCTTGAGCTTAGCAATTATCGGTCTTACGTGTCCAGGGATACAATTCTTGATAAGAACTTTTCCTCTAGTAATCGCTGCTGCAAGCATGAAAGTACCGCACTCAATTCTGTCCGGAATTACTGTATGGATAGCGCCTGAAAGTCCTTCAACTCCCGTGATACGGATAGTATCTGTACCCGCACCCTTAATCTTGGCACCCATCTTGTTGAGCATATTTGCCAAATCTACAATCTCTGGCTCCTTAGCCGCATTCTCGAGAATTGTTGGTCCCTTAGCTAGAGCCGCTGCCATAAGAATATTCTCTGTTGCGCCAACACTAGGAAAATCAAGATAGATAGCATCACCAACCAGTCCACCTTCTGGAGCCTCGACAATTATGCATGAATGCTCTAAGTCCTCTGTAACTGTCGCACCAAGTGCTTTAAACCCCTTGAGATGAAGGTCAATCGGTCTCTTGCCGATTGTGCATCCTCCTGGAAGCGGCATCACTACCTTGCCACACCTTGCAAGCAACGGTCCCATAGCCATAGTCGAAGCTCTCATCTGTGATACTAGCTCCGCATCTCCTTCTACAGTAGTAATCTCAGCTGCACTAACCGACAGCCTACCTGGACTGGGCATTGATACGACAGCACCAAAGCTCTCTAGCATTTTGCGCATAACCAATACGTCTGACAAATCTGGAACGTCGTCAATCACACATATGTCCGGTGTCAACAGAGTCGCTGCCATAAGTGGAAGAACCGCATTCTTCGCACCGCTAATTTTAACCTCTCCCTCTAAAGGTCCACTGTTGTTAACTAGTATCTTTGCCACTGAAAATTCTCCTTGATAAATAGTGATAGAGATGCCGTAAAGCATCTCTTAAATAATTACGTATATAACTTTATCTGCGTCTTTTCTTGCGAATTTTATTAGGACGCTCATAGTTCATATCGTCCACCTCATATCTATTCGCACGCTTCTTAGACTTTTTGCTAAATGACTTGAGTGCCCCAGCCGCAGTCCCCACATTGCCCGCAGTCCTGATAATGGATCGGTTCTCGTTGATTTTATCACTCACACTTGTAAACATATCAATCGCATGGTCGATTTGTCCGTCCACCTGCTCCGTTCTCGCCGCAGCAATCGTGGTCATCCTCTTAGTATCAGCTAGAAGCTCATCCACGTTTCTAAGTGTGTCAGCTAACTTGATAGCCAATCTAATCAAAAAGATTATGAGTATAAATAATGCGATAAGCACTAGTAATATTGCTGCCTGCTTGATGTCTAATGAGACTCTCATCATTCCCTCCTTCTACTCTATGTGTAGTATTTAAATTATACCTTAGGCATATTATATGTTCAATCTTATAAATATTTCAGCCGAATATACATGCAGATATGATGATATAAATCACATTGTCCAGTCTACAAATATATGCGCTTTATCAAATCCGTATAGTCTGCTCCATCAGGATTGTAGACAGCTATCTCGGGTAGCATCTTGAGATCAGGCTTTGCCCCTGCCACTGCATGGATGAGAACCAGATTGGCTGGTTCTCCGCTACTCGGTACGACGAGCTGCAGCTCCTTGGGTTCTAGCGCTGCTGCTCGTAGAGCTTCGCTGATGTCCGGCAGGCGCGATGGTCTGTGGATCATGTAGAAGTCGCCGCCGGGCTTCAGAATTCGGCTAGCACATTTAGCAAATTCCACGATGCTGGCTGTCGTCTCGTGACGTGCTATAAACTTAGATTCATCTTCATTTGGAATGCCTGATCCTCGCCTGAAATACGGCGGATTAGTCACTACTGTGTCGAATGAATTTTCGTAACCTTCCAGTTCTGAAATCTCTGCAAGCACAAAGCTTATGCGGTTCTCTAGTTTATTCATAGCACAGCCACGCTCTGCTCTTCCTAGTGACACAGGATTCTTCTCAAATCCCACAACCTCAGATAGAGGAATCTTGTGCGCCAGTATGAATGGAATTATTCCGTTGCCAGTTCCAAGATCAGCAACACGCATCTTGAGCCTACTCTTGATAGGTTTCGCACCAGTATCACCGCTGGCAAAGGCTGCCAGAAGCACAGCATCAACGCCATAGCTAAAGCCATCACCCTGTACCACTTTGAAGCCTCCCATGCCTATCTCGTCGATTCGCTCTGGTTTTTTCTCCATATCCCTAAATCCTCACTAGAGTTTTATCAGATTATCCGGACTAATGAACTAATCGCGCGTTAGCTCCTTGATTTCCTTCAAAGTCTCTTCATCGAGATCGCCTAAATCATCATTCTTCTTATGGCGATGTTTCTTGTCTATAAGTTTGATTTCTTTCTTAAAATAGATGTTGTAGTCAGGTCCTAGAGTATCCTCTCCAGTCTCATTGTCCTCAACGATAAGTCTAGCTGTCACCTTACCGTTAAATAAATCTACATTTATAACTTTAGCTATTCCGTCCGGCGTTTCAATACGCTCTCCCTCGTTAGGCATACCCTTGCGAAGTTCCTGATATGTCTTATTCTCGAAGTTCAGACAGCACATGAGTCTACCGCAAGTACCAGATATCTTGGATGGGTTGAGCGAAAGATTCTGCTGCTTTGCCATCTTGATTGAAACAGGCTGGAAATCGCTTAGCCACTTACTACAGCATAGTGGTCTGCCGCAAATTCCTATACCTCCGAGCATCTTTGCCTCATCTCTAACACCTATTTGACGAAGCTCTATTCTCATCTTGAACTGCGATGCGAGATCTTTTACAAGCCCTCTGAAATCAATTCTTCCATCCGCTGAAAAATAGAATATAACCTTAGTTCCGTCGATTGTAAACTCAGCATCTACGAGCTTCATATCTAACTTATGCTGTATGATTTTCTCCTCGCAGACCTTCATAGCCTCACCTCTCTTGGCTAAATTGTCCTTATATCTCTGGATATCTTCCTTGGAAGCCTTACGCTCTACTCCCTTGAGCGGAGCTACAAGTTCACTCTCCTCAATCTCACAGTTTGCAATTGAGACATGTCCGAGTTCCATACCCCTAGCAGTTTCCACGATTACTAGTTCACCTAGTTCATAGCTAACACCTGCTGGATCGAAGTAATATGTCTTGTTGGCTTTCATGAAGCCTACACCTATGATTTCTACCATCTATAAATTTCCCTTCTTACTTATCTATTTAAAACCAAATACTATGTATCTGAGTTATTTACTTTTATCGTTTAATCCTATTAAGAAATAAAGAGTTAAGTGCGTAGTCTGGACTCATACCTCGCTTGATATTGATTCTCTCATCTTCGACTTGATCAATCATCTGCAGAATTGCTCCGGCATCTTGTGGCAATCTACTGCCACCAAGTAACCTTTCATGCAAATTCTGCTCTAGTGCGTCGAGGAACTTGAACGCCTCCTCGTTGCTTCTGAAATTTTTCTTGATGATGTTACGCACCTTGAAGAAGTACGTCTTCCCAAACCACTCTTTCATCAGCTCCTCAACACTATCAGAATTAGTGCAGTCTTGGTATCCCTCATTGACCCTTACCTCAACACATCTAGACCTAACGGTTGGTAGCAACGACTCTTTGTTGTCGGTGGCTAAGATTATAACTGTCCCAGGATATGGCTCTTCCAAGGTCTTGAGAAGTTTGTTCTGAACTATCTCACTGAGCCTCTCCGCATTGTCGATAACACCAACATTGCGTTCTCCATACGGTCTCATTCCTAGTCGCTCTATCATGGCAGTTGCATCGACAGTTTTGTAAGTCTCTTTACCACTCTGCTGCATGAAGAATAAGTCTTCATGAGTACCCCCATTAACCCTAGTACACGCTGGGCAGGTTCCACATGCATGTCCAGATATATCGGTGTTAGGGCATATTATGTCCTTGGCAAATCTTCTGATATATTCGCTACGCTGTTCTCCGTTTCGTCCTTCTAGTATGTATGCATGTGCGTATTCCCGTGCCATATCTCTCCCATATCCTCTGATAGCTGCCATAAGTAGCCGCCTGTTCGACTCCCTCTATAGAGACTCAAGCTTCGAATATATATCTTCTTTAATCTCTTCAATCGTCCTCGTCGCATCAATCCTTACCATTCTTTTAGGATGATTCTCGCAAAGCGCTTTATACCCTTCATATACGCGATAATGAAAATCAAGCTTCTGCTGTTCGAGTCTGTCCCTTACATCTTTGCCAATTCTTGATCTACCAACCTCTGGATCTAGATCCATGAAGAAGGTAACATCAGGTTCAAGTCCGCATGTAGCATACCTGTTCACCTCTCCTACCTGGTCTCCAAGGTTCCTACCATATCCCTGATACGCAATGCTCGAATCTACAAATCTGTCACAGATTACAACCGCACCTCTCTCCAGTGCAGGTCTTATCTTCTCTGAAACGTGTTGGGCTCTTGCTGCCGCATAGATAAACATCTCTGTGATATCGTCCATCTCATCATTATCATTGTCTAAAACGATATTGCGGAGCTTCTCGCTAATAGACGTACCGCCAGGCTCTCGGGATACTACGACTTCCCTTCCTGCATTTACAAAATACGACTTAATATTTTCAACCTGTGTGCTTTTACCGGAGCCATCTGGCCCTTCAAGCGTTATAAAAATTCCCTTTGGCACTATGCACCTCTATCTATGTGTGTTTCTATCTGATTGTTCTATCGGATCTGGAATGTGGATTGTAAATCCCTTTTCTCTATTTTTTTTGCGCTCGGCTGCATTACGCTTCTCAGCAGCTTGATTAGCCTGCTTCTTACCACTCACTGTCAAGAAGTAGTCTGCAAGCAGATACCTTCCAAGGACAGCCATAGGTATAGTTAGTAGCAGAGCCAATATGTATTTGAACAATATCATAAGGGCCTTCCTTCCCACACTTTGTGCATCATAATTTCACATTTATACAGAGTGTATTATACCATAATATGGTGGAATATACAGTTTTCATGAAGTGTCTTTTTAGCAAAAACATGAATAAGCTCATGACAGTATTCCTTGTACTTCTATTCTTATCAAAATAAGTTAGGTCTATGTATACTAGCTACCCTACAACTAGAGTCGTTAATATGGTAAACTTAATTAGTTAATTAGATTTAAACGCAGGAGGATTAATATGAATTCAATTGAACTCAGCGAACTCATCTATCCTGAGATTGCAAGCGATACTGACTACGAAGCCATGTACCCTAAGCGTAATCTCCCGGAAGGCGCTAAAGTTACAAGACTCGGTCCAAGCCCAACTGGATTTATCCATCTCGGAAACCTATACGGAGCTTTTATAGACGAGAGACTCGCTCACCAGAGCAACGGTGTTTTTTACCTCAGAATTGAGGACACTGATGATAAGAGATTTGTCGAAAATGCTGTAGAAACAATCATCTCGTCTCTAGCATTCTTCGGAATCAAGTTTGACGAAGGTGTCACTGAACATGGCGATGTAGGTAGCTACGGCGATTATACACAGAGCCACCGCGGAGAAATATATAGATTTTATGCCAAGAAGCTACTCGCTGAAGGCAAAGCATACCCTTGTTTCCTAACAGAAGAAGAAATCAGTGCTATAAGAGAGAAGCAGGAACAGGAGAAGCTTGCACCTGGAATCTACGCAGGTTGGTCAAAGTACAGAGACTGGGATAAAGATCCAGAGGTTGAAAAGCTCGTTGCTGACCATATCAAGGCTGGCACTCCATTTGTAATTAGACTTAAATCAGCTGGCACACCTAACGCTGTCGGCGAAGATATCAAGAGAAATAAAGTTGTCGACGGAATCAGAGGTACTCTCGATGTGCCTGAAAATTTCCAGGATATTGTAATCGTAAAGACTACAGGTATTCCTACTTATCATTTTGCTCATGCTATCGATGATCATCTGATGAGGACAACTCACGTTATACGAGGCGAGGAATGGCTGCCATCACTACCGATTCACGTTGAGCTTTTTGACAAGCTTGGCTTTGAGCTTCCAGTTTATTGCCATACTGCTCAGCTGATGAAAATTGGAGAAGACGGCAACAAGAGAAAGCTCTCTAAGCGCAAGGACCCCGAGCTTTCCCTAGATTATTACAGAGATCAGGGATACCACCCCGCTGCAGTTAGAGAATACCTCCTCACCATTCTTAACTCAAACTACGAGGAATGGCGTATGGAAAATCCAGAGGCAGATATCAACGAGTTCAATTTCACTACCGAGAAAATGAGCAACTCAGGCGCACTTTTCGACCTTGATAAGCTTAACGACGTTAGTAAGGAAGCTATGCTGCATATCCCGGCTGCCGAAATTGCTGAGTTCTTAAAGGCATGGTCTCTCGAGTTTGCCCCTGAATACGGATACGTGTTTGAGGATATGGATTTCCTTATTAAGATTCTTGACCTTGGAAGAGATGAGAAGAAGCCACGTAAGGACCTTGTGTATGCGAGACAGATTATGGATTTTATCAGCTACTTCTTCGATCAGAGCTTCACGATTATCGATGAAGTGCCTGCTGAAGCTTCTGATGACAAGGTTCAGATTCTAGAATCTTACCTGTCCTCCTACAACCATGCCGATACTCAGGAAGAGTGGTTCAATAAGATTAGAGAAATCGCAACTAAACTCGGATATGCCGCTAAGCCTAAGGACTTTAAGAAGAACCCTGATGATTACAAGGGACATGTAGGTCACGTTAGTACAGTTATCAGACTTGCTCTCGTTGGTCGTGCTCAGTCACCTGATGTGTGGGCAATTCAGCAGATAATGGGCGAAGATATGGTTAGAGACAGAATCAACCGAATGATAGAAGAGGAGAAATAAAATGGAACCAATTCTAATTATCATGGCTGCAGGAATGGGAAGTCGCTACGGCGGACCTAAGCAGATTGACCCGATTACATCTGAGGGCGATATAATCATGGATTTCTCCCTATATGATGCTTACCAGGCTGGCTTTAGAAGAGTTGCTTTTATAATCAAGGAAGATTTTGAAGCTACTTTTAAGGCACATATCGAAGGTAGAGCAGGAAAACTATATGAAACACACTATGCAATTCAAGATATTCACGATCTCCCAGCAGGCTACTCTGTTCCAGAAGGTCGAACTAAGCCTTGGGGGACTGGTCATGCCGTCCTCGCAGCAAGAAATTATATCGATGCACCTTTCGCTGTTATTAACGCAGATGACTACTATGGACAGGAAGCATTTGAGAAGATATATAAATTCCTCAGTGAATCCGCTGATGCTACACACCACTGTATGGTCGGCTTCAAGATTGAGAACACACTCTCTCTAAATGGTTCAGTTGCTCGTGGACTCTGCGAGGTTACAGATGGATATTTATCGGATATCGAGGAGCATTCGGACGTTATACGTGAGAGTGATGGTGTAATTCGAGCAACAAGCTCAAAAGGTGTGAGACACGATGTGCCTGATGGTCAATCGGTATCCATGAACCTATGGGGGTTTGGTGCTGAATTCCTCGAGGTTATGAAAGCTGGTTTTCCGGCTGCACTCGATAAAATCATAGAGCAAAATCCACTGAAGGGAGAGTACTTCCTTCCTTACTGCATCGATACAGAGGTCAAAGCTGGTAGAGCCACCGTTGCAGTTCTTCAGTCAAGTGACAAGTGGTTCGGTGTCACCTACAAAGAGGATAAGGATGAGGTTGCCGCGAAGTTTTCCGAGATGAAGGTTGACGGAAAATATCCAAAGGAACTATGGTAAGAAATTGCTACATTACAAAAGCGGGACGCAGGTCCCGCTTTTTTCGTATCATGTTAATTTTGAAAGGTTGGCGATATGCTACCTTGCTATGCGCTTTCTAGCTGCTAACAAGCCGAGGGATGCTAGTGCAGATCCTATAAGCACAATTGAGTAAGGAAGAAGCCCATTGCTATCGCCTGTCTTAGGTGTGTGCCTATGCTTGTTGACCACAGGCTTCTTTGGCATAACCGGTGTAGGATTATGAGTCTTATTAGTGTCAAACTTGTAATAGTTCGTGCTTACCTTTGCCTGATTATCTACTGGCTTTCCATTAATATCCTCATCTACCTTAACCTTGTAAGTCACCGTAAATGTCTCGTCATTACCGAGATTTGTCTTTCTCCAAGTGATGACACCGTTTTGTTCCACCCCACCATTATCTGCGGAACCTGCAACGTACTTCGTGTACTTAGGAATAGCGTCAGTAATCGTCACATCATCTGCTCGTCCGATTGTATTCTTATACGTTATTTTATATGTAAGTACATCTCCACCCTTAACTGTCTTTCCGTCAACGCTAGAGGACATATCGTCTTTAAAAACGTCCTTATTAGGCTTAGTTGGTGGCAGTAGCTTAGTCTCAACGGTATTCGTAGGAACTGACACATTATCAAAATACATCTTTGCTGCTGAGTTCGTAATAGTATTATCACCCTCTACTAGCGCTCTGCTATTTGTCTCAGTCTTATAAGTTATCTCGTAAACTTTACCGCCCTTATCTCTTGCAAATAAAGCGTTGTTGATAATATTAATCTCTACGTGGTCCTGACCATTTTCATTATCTGGTGTCACAGTTACCTGATAATCTTGTCCTTTGACTAGAGTATTGCCATCAAACTTAACGATTGCTTCTTTGAAATCTACTTTCTTATCAAAGGTATCGGCAAATTTCAACGACTTAATATCATCAATTATATCAGTACCCGGTCTTGGGACTGTGTACCTTACAGTGTAGTTTATAGGTTCTCCAACGCGCTTTGGTGCCTGTGCTTTATCTACAGTTTTCTTCGCTGCTGTACCAGGATTATTATGGTAAGGAACTTCGGCAAAGAACTTGAACAGCCCACCGCTCGTTACAGAAGAATTATAGGCAAAAGTAATCGAGTTTGTCTTGCTGCGCATAACAAATCCCGTTTTGTTATACTCATCTTGTCCGCTAGTTCCAGCTGCAGTGATGCTCGCATTCGCTTTCCACCAGTGCCAGTTACCTGATCTATTTTCTTCATCCAAACTAACCGCTCTATTGTAAACAATTTTATCAATAGTGCTATCGAGATCCTTAACACCTAATTCTTCATAAAAAGAAGATCTGCGGTTCCCAGCAATAGGATTTCCTGGTTTCACATCGATATCAGCCGGCTGCATAGTCAGCTTTAAATCGCAAGGTGTTCCATCCGCATACTCGAGAGTTGCAGTAACGTCTGTCTTAGTGTTGAAAGACCAAATATTGTCATTAGTAAAATTAGGATGATCAGGATATACATAATCCATCAGCTGAATTCCACTATCACCCCAGTTTTGGTCAACCGTCAAAAAAGGCACCCCTGCATTGGCATCATTAAAGTTTGCCTGCTGCCCGTAATATACCGTTGGATTCAGCTGCAGGTGAGAAACCTTCACTCTCACGTTGACCTTTTTGCCATTTACTTCACCAGCATTAGTGAATAGAAGTTCAAGCACATTATCATAATCCTGCTTCGAATTGGACTTCTCATACTTGTGCATAAACACCGTACTCTTAGTCCATGAGCCATTAGGTGTAACTACTTCCTTCAGAGTTCCTGAGCCAGTGCTAACGACCTGCATATTCTCCTGTCGGCACTTGAACTCATATAAGTTGAGATTTGCTAGATTAAGATCAGTCGTTGTATTCTCAACCGCAAAAGCCTCCATATTCGGTGCAGCTATCCCTATCATCATCAGAAATGATAGTAGCAAAACGAATAATTTGCGAACTGACAACGCTTGCCTTTTTTCCATAATTGTTCCTTCTTTCTTATTTATTTAATTAAAATGCAAATATGTTCAAACGTTACGCTTTTAGTAATAACTCTTTGATAAATATTACCTAATAGGTACATTATACACTATTGTAAGAATTTTATCATTTAATATTTTTTCTTAATTTCCTCGCATAGGAAAGTGTTTGCTTAAGCGCATCATCCTTTGATACACCAGCTAGTCTCAGTTTATGAGCATGTTCGAGGATTATGCCGAAGTCATCGCCTGGCATAATTCCCCTATCGATCAAGTCCTTTCCTGTAACATAAGGTCTCGCCATCATGTCTCTGTACAGATCTAGTCTATCGAACAAGAACTTTATCCGTTCTTGCTCCCTTAACTTTTCATCAGCTGTGTAAAGTTCTGATTCTATCTCAATATTGCCCTGTGGCTCGTGTGGCTCGTTTGACGCCTGGCTCAGATTATGAGCATCCAGGTGTGGCAATTTTGGCTTATCGCAGATTGCAAAATATATAAGGTCATTAGGAGCAATAGCATCGTCAAACATTCGGTTCGTCTTCTTGACCGACGATCTCGCTTCAGCAATCTTGTTTGGGCGCATGTGATTAGGAATCATATTAGCGATATACTTTTTTATATCGCTACCATGACATACGCGGTTCAGAAATCGCTCCGCGATTTCTGCTCCTTGTATCTCGTGACCATACGCGTGAATTGCGCCATTTACGAATTCAGTCGTCGTAATCTTGCCAAAATCATGAGTGAGAGCCAGCAGCATAAACGCGTATGGGTCACTCGCATAAGGTCGGAACTGGGCCGCCCTATCCAGAACCATCATAGTGTGAGTCCAGACATCGCCTTCAGGATGGAATTCCGGGTTCTGCTCTAGCCCGATCAGCTGTTCTAGTTCCTTGAACCAGTACCCGAGCTGGCCCATTTCCCGCAAGCATTCAAAGAATTCGGATGGCCGGCGGGATTCCAGGAGCGCCTTCTTCATCTCCATCTCGACGCGCTCGGCCGAAAGATTCCTGAGGTCCAGCGCCCTACAGATTGAAATCGTGGAAGGCGCGACCTGGAATCCGAATCTGGATCTGAACTGGGCAGCACGGAGGGCACGGAGTGGGTCCTCACCGAATTTCCTGTCATCGATATGGCGGATAATTCTGTTTTTGATATCCTCCGTGCCTCCATAAGGATCTGCGATTTCACCGCTCAGGATATCCTTTAGAAGCGCATTCATGGTGAAATCGCGCCTCCGTGCTGCCTCTTTGATTCCGATAAACGGATCGATTTCAATCTCAAAGTCACGATGCCCATTCCCTGCCTTCCTCTCTGAACGCGGTAAAGCAATGTCTATCTGATGACCCGCAAGCGAGTATACCCCAAAAGCAGAGCCGAATCGCAGCGGCTTTCCAAGTTCCTTTAACACCGTTTCTAGAACTGCCCCTGAGATTCCATGTACTTCAATATCCACATCCTTAATAGGACGCTTCATAATCTCATCACGAACTGCTCCGCCTACCATGTATGCACGCCCTCCAAGCTCTTCTACTCGGGAGGCTAACTCTTCAATTATCGTTTTATCTATCTCATTCATTTAATTATTCTTGCCTACACATAGCTCTGACTCTCAACGTCGAACACACCTCTTGTTGTGAGTCTTAGCTTCGGAATAACTGGAAGACTCATGAAGGAAAGTGTCATAAACGGATCTATCAGATTACTAACACCGAGTTCAAAAGCTCTCGCCTTTGCATCTTCAAGATTTCTATTCACATCAATCAACGGAGCATCACTCATGAGACCAGCAATCCCCAGCTTCACATCTCCTATGCACTCACCGCCGTCAAATACAGTGATACCACCGCCATTCTCCGCAATATGATTAACTGCAGCAGCCATATCTTCGTCATTAGTACCAACAACTATTATATTGTGAGAGTCATGCGAGATACTGGTAGCAACTGCTCCACTTCTGAGACCGTAACCCTTTATATATCCGATTCCTATATGCCCCGTATAGTTATGCCTCTCTACTACAGCAATTTTGAGGACATCTTCATCAACATTAACACCAGTTGCATATCCCTCGTCTGTGGTCATCAGCTCACCAGGAACCATGCCGAGCACCCCTCGAGGTCTATCTATTTTAAATGCCTCCGCAGTAAGTTTATCAACTTTGAAAGTGCTATGAGCCCTTGTAGTCAGGAATTCGTCTACTTCCGGAGCCTTAAACTCTTTGAGCTTGCCATTATTGAACATAAGCTTGCCCTTCTTGTAGACCTGCTCGACTGTAAAATCTTCAAAATTATCTATTATGACGAAATCCGCAAGATATCCGGGCGCAATGGCACCACGATTATTAAGCCTAAAATATCTAGCTGCATTAGTGCTAGCAACCTTGATTGCTAGTATAGGATCTGCTCCCATCGATATAGCTTTCTTAATTATATAATCTATATGCCCTTTCTCCAGCAGGTCTGACGGATGCTTATCATCGGTGCAGAACATACATCTATCTGCGTATTTGTCTGTCAAAAGCGGCATCAGCGCCTCTAGGTTATGGGCTGCTGTACCTTCTCTTATCATTATTACTTGACCGAGTTCAAGCTTCTCTATCGCTTCTTCTGCTGTAGCGCACTCGTGGTCGGAATACACGCCAGCGGCAACGTATGCATTTAGAGCCTTGCCCTTCACCCCTGGTGCATGGCCGTCTATCTTCTTGTGATGGGCCTGTGCGGCAACAATTTTCTCCACAACCTGCTCATCCGCAGCGACTGTGCCGACATAATTCATCATCTCTGCAAGTCCCTGCACTCTAGGATGTTCGTAGAAACTGTCTATCGCTCTATAATCGAGCGTTGCACCAGACTCGTCAAGTGGAGTCGCAGGAACGCATGATGGAAGCATAAATCTTACATCTATCGGGAGTCCTTCGGTCGCCTGAAGCATATACTCAATGCCGTCTGTCCCCATCACATTTGCAATCTCATGCGGATCCGTTACCACCGTGGTCGTTCCATGAGGAAGCACCGCCCTTACAAATTCAGTCGGTGTAACAAGAGAGCTCTCAAGGTGGATATGAGCATCAAGAAATCCCGGGCACACGATTTTGCCCGTCATATCGACTTCTTTCTCACCATCATATTCACCAAGTCCAACGATTAATCCATTCGTAACTGCAATGTCAGCATTTCTCAGCTCGCCTGAAAATACGCTCACGTATGTAGCATTCTTAAGAACTAAATCTGCCTTACACTTGCCTGCCGCAGCCCTTATAACTTTCTGCTTGCGCTGTAATTTGCGATTGATTCTGCCTGTGTAGCTTTCGGACATTTGAGCCCCCCTCTAAAAGCATATACTACGGTCTAAAAGCTTTTTCTTATTAGCCTAATAGCTTCTCTTCCCAGTCCTTCTCTCGGAAGCCACCGAGCACGAAGTCATCGCCAACGACTAGCGGTCTCTTTACAAGCATTCCATTAGATGCTAGAACCTCTAGCTGCTCATCTTCGCTCATCGCGTCTAGTTTATCCTTGAGTTCCATTTCTCTATAGAGCATTCCGCTTGTGTTAAAGAACTTTCTCACCGGCTTATCACTTCTCGATAGCCAGTCCTTTAGCTCTTCTTTAGTCGGATTGTTTTCAACGATATGTCTATCATCGTAAGCGACACCATTGTCATCGAGCCACTTTTTAGCCTTCTTGCATGTGCTGCATTTTGGATACTCATTAAATAGAACTTTCATAGTCATCCTCCCTCTTACTTTACAAGTTCAATCAGGTCGCCATAACCTGCCTCTAGCATGTCTTCAACTGGTATAAATTTCAGGGCTACCGAATTGATACAGTATCTCATGCCGCCAGCTTCAATAGGTCCGTCTTGAAATACGTGTCCCAGATGAGAATTTGCCCCCTTGCTTCTAACCTCTACGCGTTCCATCCCGAACGTAGTGTCTCGCAGATATACCACATGGTCCTCACTTATTGGCCTTGTAAATGCCGGCCATCCGCAGCCAGAGTTGAACTTATCCGTCGATACGAATAGCGGTTCACCACTCACAACATCTACGTAAATTCCCTTTTCAAAGAAATCATCGTATTCGCCAGAGAACGCCCTCTCAGTTCCAGATTTTCTCACAACGTTATATGCCTGAGGTCCGATGCGGTAGAATAGCTCTTCCTCAGTCTCATCTGACGGATATAAGTCATCCTTAACCTTCTGCCCAACATCTTTAGCTTCAGCTGCGAACAGTGCTCTAACTTCTTCAATCTCATAGTTTGTAATGTGGCAGTAACCGCCAGGATTCTTATCGAGATAGTCCTGATGATAATCTTCCGCATCATAGAACGAAGAAAGAGGCTCAAGTTCAACGTAGATCTCCTCGTGAATTTCTTTCTGCTGTGCGAAAACCTTTTCTAAAATCGGCAAATCCTGTTCATCCTCATAATACACACCTGTCTGGTACTGTGTTCCGATGTCCGGTCCCTGTCTGTTCTGAACAGTCGGATCGATGACTATGAAAAACGCATGGGTAAGTTTCTCAAGCGATAATTTCTCGGGATTATACACGACTTTAACAGCCTCTCTATGACCAGTATTCCCTCTGCAAACCTGCTCATACGAAGGGTTCTCTACACTTCCATTCGCATATCCAACAGTCGTCTCTATAACCCCTGGTATCTCCTTGAACACTCTCTCCGTTCCCCAGAAACAACCACCGGCAAAATATATATTCTTGGTCATTGTTAATCTCCTCCATGTCACCCATGGTATTACCTCGTTATATGCAGTATCTTGGTCTTGTGTCTATCGATAAATTCTTTAAACTCCACAAGCCCACGTTCTAGCTCTTTCATTCGCTCTGCTATAGCCTCTTCGCTTTCGAGTATTTCTTTCATGTTATAAGGAAAGTCTTCCTTTACAACATCAGTGCCAGCCCTTACCACAGCTAACCTTTCTAAAATTCGCTCCTTCTCCTTCAACAGCTTTACTCTCACATCCTCATGTTCATAAGCTGGGATTTCATCACTTGCTATGAGACTGATTGTTCTAATCATCTCTAAATCTTCATTTTTGTAGGCCTGCACTGCATTATTAAACAATTCACGCTTAGTTTCAGACAAGTTAGGATTAATATAAGGATGAAATGCCTTCAAAATCTGTCTGTATAACGACTTTAGCTCTTTACTATCCTCATATGATAAGTGCTTCAGATCTCTTCGCGCGAGTGCCTCATCCATGTTTTCAAGTCGCTTTCCAATTTCTTTATTGTACTCCTCAAATTCATCATCAAGGAGAGACTCGATTTCACTAAAGTCAATCTTTTCCTGTCTATTCTTCTTCGTTTGAATAAGATTAATTTTTCTTCTTAGTCTAGCCTCTAAACACTGAGCCTCATAAAGCTTATACTCAATGTCCCCAAACTCTACGAAGAACATTGTCTCAAGATTCTTGCAAATAACGAAACATATCTCATCATACTCGAACAGTGCCACAGATAGCTCTGTACGAGCCCTATCTATCTCTTCCTTTAGCTTTGCAATCTCTGGAAAAACTATTACTCGGTTATTCATTCAATATCACCTTTCTATATGAATCACACATTACAATGTAAATTTACGTTTAAATAAAGTTTACCAAACAATAGGAATTTATTCAATTTAAGTCTAAAAGTAAAAAGCAACCACACGGGCTGCTTTTTTATGGTTTATTATCAATCACATGCTTTTAGTCTATCTAACAGAGTTTTAGTTCTGTCCCCAAACTTCTTCTGCTACTTCCTTGACGAGTCTTAACTTAGCCCACTGCTCTTCTTCAGTTAGCTTGTTTCCTATCTCGCAAGATGCGAATCCGCACTGAGGACTGAGGCACAGTCTCTCAAGAGGTACGTATTTACTTGCTTCCTTAATTCTTGCAATAACTGCTTCTTTATCTTCTAACTTAGGCGACTTCGTAGTGATAAGACCAAGAACCACCTTCTTGTCAGGAGAAAACTTTGCAAGTGCCTCAAAGCTGCCTGAACGCTCATCATCATACTCGAGTAGCAGCGCATCTACGTTCTCCCTTGCGAACACGTAATCTGCAACTGAATCGTATGCTCCACTTGAGAAGTATGTCGAATTATAATTCCCTCTGCAGATGTGTGAAGTGATAACTAGATCTTCAGGCTTTCCTTCAAGTGCGAGGTTGTTCACCTCAAGCAGCTGTGACTTAACTGTATCTAGATCTATACCTAACGCCTTATATCTCAGCTTTGCAGCATCTCCTACAACTGCTC
>NZ_CALHTQ010000074.1 GCF_938039775.1 uncultured Mogibacterium sp.
ACTCATAAGCTCCTTACCTGTTTTTTGATAGTTCAGTCCAAAAGACTTTTGATTAGATCTCGTTTCTGATGTGTTATATAGGTCAATAGTTTCTTTTCCAAGTGTTTCAGAAAGTTCTTTAAGTGTTGTTTTCTCCTTTCCACCAAGAAACAAGGTACTATCACAGTTACCTACGATTGTATCGGCATTATCCTTATAGATTGCCTTTAACTGAGATTGTGCTTGAAGTATGATACTTGCTGATATTTCTCTGGAACGGATTGTTGCTATAAGTTTCTCAAACTTTGGAATTAAGCCGATGTTTGCAAATTCATCAAGCAAGCATCTCACATGGACAGGTAATCGTCCGCCATATACATCATCTGCCTTATCACATAAGAGATTAAAAAGTTGTGAGTACATAATGGATACTACAAAGTTAAAGGTATCATCTGTATCAGAGATAATAACAAAGAGTGCCGTT
The DNA here is from genome assembly GCF_938039775.1 of uncultured Mogibacterium sp. The sequence continues at coordinate 464 of NZ_CALHTQ010000074.1, forward strand.
TTTCTATCTCCGAGTGTATCAAGCTCAAGTTCATCTTCACTCATCAAGTCCCTAAGTTCCCTAATATCAAATGGAGCAAGCCTTGCACCACAAGAGATAAGAATAGATTTTGCCGTTTTTCCAGCAGCCAATTTGTACTTTTTATATTGCTTCACTGCAAAGTGTGTAGGTTCTTTCTTCTCCAGTGCTTCAAAGAGTCTATCTATCGGATTCATATAGGTTTCATCATCTTCTCTAACTTCTGAAGCGTCTATCATATCGAGAAGTGTTGCAAAGTTCTTTTCTTCTCTTGGAGCTTCATAGAAAATGTATGTCCAATATTTCTCATCATAATAGTTTTTACCGGACTTCTTATTTATCTCAATCCAATAGTTTATCGATTGCAATACTAAGTCTTCATTTAACTCTAATACTCTTGCTAATACTTTATTTGCAACAATAGGCTGTTCGTCAAATAAATACATACTCATATCGTCGCCTCCTTTCTTTTCAATTTTTAGCATAAAAAAAGACGATAGTATTTTATCTATCACCTCATTAGTTTATTTATATTTCTTTCAATCTATCTCTTGCAAATTCAATGTATGCTGTAACCCATAATGCAATTTTAGATAATCCATAGGAACTTATAAAAAATGCTATTATCAGTGTTTGAATAAAAGTAGTTGTGTCTTTTTGTACAAGTGCTGAAATCGAACCTAATACCACTAAGAATGATAATATTCCTAAAATCATTCCACTAACGCTGATTATGAATTTTAGAAAAGAAATTAGTATTGATAGAAGTAATATTATTGGAAACAAGATTATTTTTAATATCCATCTCATAAATACCCTCCATTTCTACTAAATCATTTTAAAATGCCTTAACGCATCCATGATAGCTTCCTCTTTTTCCGGTGTGCATTGTGGAATAACCTGTTTCTCTTTTTTGGATTTATTATAATGCTCCCTTAATTCAATACCACATTTCCTTTTAATCTGTGTAATATAGAGTGTCGAAACCTTTAAATCAAATTTTTTCTAATATATATTCCTTAATTTGTGCATAAGACGCTTTACTTTCAGCACTTGTCAAATCAAGCTCATCAAGCTTAATTTCAACATCTATATGCTTATCGACATCAAGTTTGGACAATAGTGCTACCGTCTCAACATGCTTTGTCTTCGGAAAATTATCATACGCCTTCATCACCACCGGCTCGTACCCCAGCTCCGAGAACTTCTCCAAATTCATCGCCATGGTATTAGGATTACACGAGATATAGAGAATCTGTTCTATGCCGTAGCTAGCCAGCATCTCCACCACTTTGTCGTGCATTCCCATTCGTGGTGGATCCACAACTATCATATCGGGTTTCTCAGTCACCTCATCAAGCTTCGCTTTAACATCGCCGCAGATAAAATGACAGTTATCTATATTATTCATCTTGGCGTTATCAATTGCCGCATCAACTGAATCCTGCACGATCTCAATTCCGTACACCTTCTTGGCTTTAGATGCCATGAGCTGTGAAATCGTACCGGTTCCGCAGTACAAATCGTACACGACTTTTGAATCAAGATCCGGAATTAGCGCAAGTGCTTCGCTATACAATCTTTCAATCGCTTCTATATTAGTCTGGAAGAATGAAAAAGCATTTACCTTAAACTTTAGCCCGAGAATTTCCTCATTATAGTAATCACGGCCATATAGAATTTTTACTCCTTCGTTGATTACCGCGTCTGCTAGGCTATCGTTGAACGTGCGCATAACGCCAATAAGCTTATTATCGAGCTTAAGTTCCAGTAGCATATCGAGATAAGCCTGTTCATCAAATCCAGCTTCACTGCTTGTAACTATGTTAACCAGCAGCTCATTCGTCTTTACACCGTGACGAACTACGAGATTACGAAGAAGGCCCTGGTGCGATTTCTTATGATAGAACGAATATCCTTTTTCTATACAGAAATCAAGGGTTGCACGAAGCACCCTGTTGAAGTCCATAGGAACCAGCTGACATTCATCGCACGTCACAATCGACATAAAGTGTCTCTTCTTGTGCATACCAAGCGTCAGTTCACCACCGATTTCAAAGTCGCCGAACGTATACTCCATCTTATTTCTATATCTGTATTCCGAGAGAGCCGGAACTAGACCACTGAATACAGAATCATCAACCTTGCGCCTCGTCAGCTGCTCTCTGATTATATTTTCCTTCTCCGCGCGCTGCTCCTCATATGGAACACCCTGATACAGACATCCTCCGCAGTGCTCGGAGATCGGACAGATTTTAAAATTCTCCATATTTATTATAGAACTCCCTTTTATACTCCAGGAATCTATCCTCCTCAATTGCTTTTCTGATGTTTTTCATCATATTTACCAAGAAATGAATATTGTGTTCTGATAGCAGCATAGAACAAAGTATCTCATCATTCTTAAATAGATGTCTTAAATATGCACGTGAATAATTTCTGCAGCAATAACAGTCGCAATCTGGATCCAAAGTGCTGAAATCCCTTGCAAATGCAGCATTCTTGATATTAATCTTACCCCTGCTCGTCATCGCCATACCATGCCTAGCTAGCCTTGTTGGTAGTACACAGTCGAACATGTCTACTCCTCGCTCAACACTTTCGAACAGGTAATCGGGGGTTCCTACCCCCATAAGGTATCTTGGCTTATCTTCAGGCAGTAGGTCAACGCAATCATCAAGTACGTCAAGCATGATATCCTTTGGCTCACCGACGGACAGCCCTCCAATTGCGTATCCAGGAAGATCAATCTCCGTAATCTGCTTTGCACTTAGCTCACGGAGCTCCTTGAACATTCCGCCCTGCATGATTCCAAACAGTGCCTGCTTCATAGTATCAGAGCCTGTTTCAATAGCGGATTTAGTCTCTAGTCTCCTGTGGTGATCGTCACAGCGCCTAAGCCATCTTGTGGTGCGTTCTAGCGATCTGGCGACGTACTTCTTTTCAGCAGGATATGCAACACACTCGTCAAATGCCATCATTATATCTGAACCGAGCGCCGCCTGCACTTCAACCGAACTCTCCGGAGTCATCATGTGAGACGAGCCATCTATGTATGATTTAAACTTAGCCCCTTCTTCGGTTATCTTACGGAACTTTCCAAGTGAAAATACCTGAAAGCCACCACTATCAGTAAGTATAGGACGATGCCAATTCATGAACTTATGTAATCCACCAGCTTCACGGACGATGTCCTCACCAGGTCTAAGGTACAGATGATAAGTATTTCCAAGTATAATCTCAGCGCCTGTTTTTTCAACATCTTCAGGCTTCATCGCCTTTACCGTAGCCTGAGTGCCAACCGGCATGAATACGGGCGTCTCAATAGTACCGTGAGGTGTCGTAATCCTGCCGCGCCTTGCTCCAGTGCGAGCGTCCTTTTTTATTAGCTCAAAACTAAGTGATTCTTTCATCTCAAACTCCTACTTTATAAACATCGCATCGCCGTAGCTAAAGAACTTATATCTCTCACGCACAGCCTCTTCATAAGCCGCAAGAATGTGCTCCCTATCGTATAGTGCCGAGACGAGCATGATCAGAGTCGACTTTGGAAGGTGAAAATTTGTAATAAGTCCATCCACGACCTTATATTTATACCCCGGATAAATGAATATCCCTGTGCTGCTATGTCCGCTCTCAATCTGCCACACCCCGCCAACCTGCTTTGCAGCACTCTCGAGAGTTCTCGTCGATGTCGTACCAACAGATATTATCCTTCTACCATCTCTAATCGCTCGGTTTATAGTTTCTGCTGTTTCAGGGTCTATGGTATATTCCTCAAAATGCATCTTGTGGTCCTCGATGTTGTCCACCTTGACCGGTCTAAAGGTTCCGATGCCGACATGAAGTGTTACGTACGCGATTTCGACACCTTTTGCCCTCACCTTCTCAAGTAGTTCATCTGTAAAATGAAGACCTGCCGTCGGAGCAGCCACAGACCCATCCACCTTGCTATATACGGTCTGATATCTCTCCTTATCGTCATTGCCCGCATCTCGTTCGATATAAGGAGGAAGTGGCATACTGCCAATCTCTTCAAGACGCTCCATAAATATACCTTCGTATTCGAACTCGATTATACGAGTGCCATTCTCCTCGTCCTTGAATCCAAGTATGTGCGCCTTGAATAGCCTATTTTCATCGAGAATAACGGTATCGCCTTCCTTAAGTCTCTTGCCTGGCTTAACAAGACTCTCC
>NZ_CALHTQ010000075.1 GCF_938039775.1 uncultured Mogibacterium sp.
TAGTATTTCCTCTGTTCCATTATATAGCTCGTGCTTAGCACCTTCGTATATGACGAACTCGGTGTTCGGCGTGCTATATGCGAATTTGTAGTGGCCTTTTGAATCCACAAGTGCATCATTTCCAGAGGTCAAGAGCAGGATAGGAATATCTATTTTATGAGCATTCTTAAGAATCTTCGGAGTCGTGTGGAAACTCGCATAGCCCCAGCCGTTAGACATCCTATTTGTGTGATAATGACTGTCTGTAAGGCGCTGATTGAAGATGTACATGTATCTAGGCTCTGACATGGCACTGCTCTTGTCATAATTAGGAATTCCATCCCAAGTATTTCCGCCAGGGAAAGGCTGCTTCTCTTGGCGTAGCAGCTTGATTTTAGCTAGCATGAGGCTGATTAGAAACTTAGGCGTGCCATTAGTTTTTATCTCGAACATTGGGGAGCTTAGGATTGCAGCGTCGAATATCCCAGGATGCTGCTCTAGGTATAGGGCACCGATTGCACCTCCCATGGAGTGTGCGAACATTATGCATGTGAGATTTCCAATGCGTGGCTTAACAACTTCAGTCATAAACTGATGTATGTCCTGGGTGTAGTCGTTGTAGCTATTTACATGGACGATATCATCCTCAGCTATCTGTCTGCCCGAATAGCCGTGGCCACGGTGCTCCATGAAGAAAACCTCGTAGCCAGCAAGCCAGTAATATTCCGCCATCTCGTGAAATTTTCCCCAGAAGCCGCAGTAACCATGGAGCATGACGATGCAGCCCTTCGGAGAATTATCCTGCGGTGCATGGTAGTACTGTATAGATAGACCGTCATATGCGGTAAACTTTCCTACAGCTACATGGTGCTCTCTCCACTGCTTGTTGGTAGTGGCCATGTGCTCGCCGTATTCGCTTTCTCTCACGACATTAACGCCAGCTGGAAGCTTTGTATCGCGAAGCTGGCTTGTTTCGGGGGAATTTACCAGAGCTACCTTTACCTGTGGATAAACCTTCATATCAGCCTCCCGATTACTTCAAATGCTTTATCAGGGTAGTTGGTAATAATGGCGTCGACTCCAGCTCTATATGACATCTCGATATACTCATCGGAATCAACCGTCCACACGTTGACGGCAATACCTTCCTTATGGCACTCTTCTATAAATCCAGGAAACTGTATGTTGTAGAGAGCTGGGTGTAGAGCTTGAACTCCGTATTTTTGCGCATATGCTGGCATATCGATTGTTCCGTCAGCATAGAGGAATCCTAACTTCGCCTCAGGAGATATTTCTCGCATATGCTTGATTGTGTAGTGGTTGAACGAAGAATATATAACACGGTCTTTAAATCCGCATTCTCTGGTCAACTTTAGGAGCTTTTCTGCCATGCCTGGGTAAAAAACAATGCCTGTCTTAAGCTCTATATTGATCAGCATGTCGGTATCGCTCAGCAGTTCAAACACCTCGCGCATAGTCGGGATAGTGGCTCCTGAGAAATCTTTTTTGCCAGAGGAGAAATCCAGAGCTTTCAATTCCGCGAGCGTTTTGTCCTTAATCCATCCGCTTCCATTTGAGGTTCTATCTATTGTCTCGTCATGACAAACGACGAGTTCGCCATCTCTGGTCATCTGCACATCTAACTCGATGCCGTCTGCACAGAGTTCGACTGCCTTCTGAAATGCTGCGAGAGTGTTCTCCGGGCAATATCCGCTTGCGCCACGATGCGCCCATATGAGTGGTCGATTCTTTAATGTAGTAATTCGCTTGCCGTTACTAGTGTAATCATTAGTCATCTGTGTTCACCTTGTGCTTTCGTTAAGTCATACTCCGCAAACTGCAGCTTGAATCGCACGACTCTACCCTTCATTACTTAACCTTGTGTTCGTTAGAAACATTCCACAAATCCTCGTATTTGAAACCCGTTACACGCTCGAGGATCCGCTTCTCGTCGTCAGTTGTGGTGCTGTTATCGGTGCCGCGCCTTCTACCTATTTCCTTCTTTACTATATCGAACTCCTTATTCGTTATAGGGAAGATGTATCCGAATATCAGCAGTAATACTACGAGAATAGCTGGTATTACAATAAAAATCATAGCGATTCCGCGCTGCGTTGTTAAAGCCTGACTGACTCCTGAATGCGCGAGTTTAGTATCGTAACCTACTAGCGACAGTAGGAGCCCGATGAACCACACTGATAGACCCGCCGAGATTTTTCTCGCAAATGTCGCCATCCCAGATACGATGCCTGGACGCCTTGTGGAAGTAATAAGTTCGTCTATATCCGCCATATCGGCCAGAATTGCAAATATGCTCGTCAAAGTTGCTGCGTTCACAATTCCCACTCCTGCGGAGAGTAGAAGGACTGGAACAATTGGGGCACCTGCGTATGAAAACGCGAGCAGTCCAAGGGTTGAAGCTAACCTTATAGGAGCACCGATGAGGATTGTGGTGCGTTTTGAGGTTCTGGTCATTATCGGTGTGAAGATTATCATTCCAACGAGCTGAGATGAGAGAAGTACACCCATCAGCATGGTCAGGTATCCCTTATCATATCCACCTAAAACATCGTCGACATAGTAAATGGCCATACCCGAAACGAAGTCCATCGCACACTGACCGGAGAGGTATATGCCGATGAAAATCTTGAATGAACGGCTCCTCAATACTGACGATGCCTCGGAGAAGCTGTCTCGAAGCTTCGTCTTAACAGGTGGTTTTACCTTTTCCCAAGTTCCTATAAATGTCACCACAGCTGCAAAACCGAACAGGATGCCGAAAATGATCGCTACCTTGAGATACATGCTCGTGTTCAAAGTGTCCTTAATCATGAGCGTTGGAACGAGACCCGCCAAGATAGCGCCGATAGTCGACCAGATCATTCTGAGACTCG
>NZ_CALHTQ010000076.1 GCF_938039775.1 uncultured Mogibacterium sp.
AATTAACAAAGCATTTTGAAAGAAAAAGAGAGAAAAAATCGTGAAAGCCTTGATACAGGCAACTTTTAAGACAATAAAAAATAAATTTCCACATGGAGATATTGAAAAATGTAGAAATGTAAAATTAGCTGTTAGATATTTCTGCATTTAGATCATAGTGATAAAAAGCAATATGATAAAGCTGAGATAATTACTAACAACAGTAGTAAGCTTGAGTAGTAAGCTTGAAAAGCATTTGAAAGATAGTGTTAATGAAAAAGAAATGTCTATAAATGAACTTTTAGAGTTAATTGGACATGGTGCTATTATAGAGTTTGAGATTGTTAATTATGTTTCTGCTGTTAGTTATGCTAAGTACAAAAATAAAATTAATGGTGCTGTTGAAGAAATTATTATAAAGATGATAAAAGACAAAAGAGTTTCTGATATAATCAAAGAAAAAATAAATATAAAAGTAGACACTGATAATATTGATTTAGAAATAAAGAATTATATCAATGAATTAAAAGCAAATAATAAGACTAAAAATACAATTATTGACCAAATAGAAAGTTTGAATACAGATGATAAATATTATGACAAAATGAAAGCAGACTTTAATTTAAGATTGCAGAAGAGTTACGACACTATAGATAAATTAGAATTAAAAATCAAAGAGGCAAAAGAAAAGAAATTAAACATTGAAAAGGGTAAAACATCTGCTGAAAACATTTACAAACTTTTAATTAATTTTAATAAGCTGTATGAGAAATTTGATGATTACGAGCGAAAAGAATTATTAAAAATGATTATATCTGAAATAAATGTTTATAAAGAAAGAAAAGAAAATGGGCAATGGCTTAAATCAATTAAGTTTAGACTACCTGTAATTGAAGATAAATTAGAGTATAGTTTAGAAAATTGTTTACACGATGAGATATGATTTTGTGGAGGAAAGAAATGAAGATTTATAACTCTATGACTAGACGCAAGGAAGAGTTTGTACCTGTACAGGAAGGCAAGGTTAATATATATGTTTGTGGTCCTACGGTTTACAACTATTTTCATATAGGCAATGCTAGACCTTTCGTAGTGTTCGACACGCTGCGCAGGTTTTTCAAATATATCGGATATGATGTGAAGTTCGTACAGAATTTTACAGATGTGGATGACAAGATTATCAACAGGGCTAAGGAAGAACAGCTACCGGCACTTGAGGTTTCGGAGAAGTACATCAAAGAGTATTTCAAAGATGCAGAGGCTCTCAATGTTATCAAGGCTGACGTGCACCCTAAGGTTTCTGAGCATATTGAGGATATCATCGAGTTCATCAGCACTCTTATTGAGAAGGGGTATGCATACGAGGCAGATGGTGACGTTTACTACATCACTCGTAAGTTCCCAGAGTATGGAAAGCTATCAGGACAGAATATAGATGATTTAGAATCGGGTGCGAGAATTGCTATTGGTGAGGTTAAGAAGGATCCGCTCGACTTCGCACTATGGAAGGCTCAGAAGACAGATGATGAGATCGCATGGGATTCGCCTTGGGGAAAGGGCAGACCTGGTTGGCACATCGAGTGTTCAACTATGTCCAAGAAGCACCTTGGCACAACGATTGACATTCACGGCGGTGGACAAGATCTAAAATTCCCTCATCATGAAAATGAAATCGCTCAGTCCGAAGCGTGTAACTGCGCACCTTTTGCGAACTACTGGATGCACAACGGATACATCATGGTTGATGGCGAGAAGATGTCGAAGTCGCTAAATAACTTCTTTACAGTTAGAGATATTCGCAAGGAGTACGACGGTGACTTTATCAGATTCTTCCTACTAAGCGTTCAGTACAGAG
>NZ_CALHTQ010000077.1 GCF_938039775.1 uncultured Mogibacterium sp.
TTCAGTAACTCCAAGTCCTTTTGCAATATACTTCGTCAAAGTAGTCTTGCCAGTTCCGAGGTCACCGATTAGAGCCACAATATCACCTGGTTCTAGCTTAGAAGCCAGTTCCATTCCAAACGCTTCAGTATCATGCTCATTATTTATATAAATAATCTGTTCCTGAACACTCATATCTCGTCTTATGCCTACTTGCAGCAGAGCTTATACACTGTAGAAGCATATATCTTTGCCATCTTACTATATGAATCTAGAGAAATTCTCTCATCGGTCATGTGCATGCAATCATCTTCCCACGGGAAGAGTCCGCCAAAGGCCAGAACGCCATCAAAATGTTTAGCATACGTTCCTCCACCGATTACTACTGGCTCACTATCTAAGTCTCCTGAGAAATCTCTGTAAGCCTCCATAAGAGTCTTTACGAAATCATCCTCAGGATCTACGTATATCGCTTTTTCATCAGTGCCCTTTACGATGCCCTGATTAGGTCCAAGTACACTCTCTATACCGTTTAGAACTGCTGAATTCTCATATGTCACAGGAACTCTTATGTTGAGTTTCATTGTAGCAATTTCGTCGTTAATCTCAATAGTTCCAACATTTACGATTACCTTACCCGATGGAGCATCCTCAAACTGGCACTCAAGATGCTCTCCGTTAAGGTCAAATCCTATGTACTCGTTATAGAAATCGATAAATTCAGTTACCTCGTCTCCCACTAATTCCAGTTTGCCTAGAAACTGCATGAGTATGCTGATAGCATTTAGACCCTTGTGTGGGACTGAACCATGCGCAGCAACACCATGTGCCTCAATAGCGAGAGATGTTCCCGTCTTCTTAGCAGTAACATCGTATCCACTCTCTTCTTTATATGACTTAACGAGCGCGATAATCTCATCATATCTCGCTTTATCATCAGATGCGACAACCGCTTTGGCATGTGCTGGAACTGCATTTGCCGCTAGTCCGCCCTGAACCTTACTTAGTACAAGCCCTTCTTTAGCAGTATGCTTCTTGAGCTTCTGTGCTATATCAAAGATTAAAATTCCCTTCTCTCCATTAATAACAGGGAAGTCTGCATCTGGAGTAATTCCAAAATCAGGCATCTCTGCCACTTCTCTATAGTGGATAGCGCTTTCCTTACCAGTCTCCTCATCGAGACCAGCGATCAGTTTAATCGTTTTCTTAGGTGTGATACCTGCATCTTTGATAGCCTTCATGGCAAATAGTGCAGCAATCACTGGTCCTTTATCGTCTGCAGTTCCACGACCATACATGAATCCGTCTTCAATCACTGGATTAAACGGTCCGTGTTTCCAGTCATCAGATACGGGAACTACATCGAGGTGCCCTACAATACCGAATGTTTCTTCACCTGGATCACCAGGAAATACAATTTCACCAACATAGTTGTCATAGTTGCGAACCTCAAACCCCATGCTCTCGCCGAGCCTAAGAAGTTCTTCAAGCGATTCCTGAACCCCCTTTCCAAAAGGATACACTTCTCCTTCAGGTGTTCTTATAGGCTCTGACTTCACGCTATCAATTTTTACTTGCTTAGCAAGCTCCTCAATCATCTCGGAATTTGATTTTTCTAAATATTCGATATAATCCATTTCATTACCTCAATCTATAAAGCATGCATTATCGACATTTAAGTCCTTTAAAAAGGTTTTTGAGCTCTACTTAATTTTCTCCATGGTCTCTGCCGTGGTCGCCTCATTGGTTACGTATAGCGAAATAACTTTTCCAGACTTTATAGTCGATAAGTTAACTGACTTAACGGGGTTTCCATCACTATCAAAGGTGAATACTCCAGTCGCACCTCGTACACCAGATAGCTCTGATAAAGCTTTTCTTATATCTGCTGGTTTCTTTGAATTGGCCTTATTGATTGCGTTAATCGCTAGCAGATATGAATCATATCCTAGAGCTGCATTACTAGTAGGTTCTGAATCATTTCCATACTTGTTCGCATACTCGATGACGAATCTCTGCGTCTCTGCTGTTACTGATTTTGTCGTCGTCTTACCTGCACTAAATACAGAGTCAGATGGAAATACAACCTTTATATTAGGGTGCATTTTCATCATATATACAAATTCTTCTGAATTCCAAGAAGAGCTACCTATAAAAGTAATCTTATCCTCGAGATTTTCCTTTTCTATTGCAGAAAACAATTTGTCCGACTTTTCAGCACCAAACGGAAGCATCACAACATCAGCACCAGATGCTCTTATGTTTTTAACAAGCTTCCCAAATCCTTCAAAATCAACATCTACAGACTTTTTATATACTATCGACGACGAACTCGAAGATGAATCACTAGCAGAGCTTTGTTCAAGCTCAATTACTTTAGAAGTAAAGCCTCTCTGCATCGTAGTATTTGCACTATCATTCTTCATTGACACAATCGCCATCTTTCTAGAGCCGAGCACACTATATGCATATTCGGCTAATCCTGCACCTCTCTGCGATTCAGTTATTGAAGCTCTAAAATAGTATTTGTTATTCTCTGTTATAAGAGGATTTACAGCAGACGGTGTAATCGCAGGAATCTTTGCAGCCTCAATATAAGGAGATGCAACCATTGAGTTCGCTTCTCCAGCACTTCCAATTATAACAGCAGGCTTCATCTTAATAAGATTCTGAATCGCACCCTTCGCCGAGTTTATATCCGACTGATTATCAACTCTCACAAGCTTAATCTTGATTCCATTAACATTGCCATAAATGGAATTTGCAAGCTCAATACCTTTGATTTCCTCCTCTCCCTGCTCTTTGAATTCGCCAGAGCTAGGCTCGTATATACCAATGGTTATAGTGTTCTCTTCACCTACTACCTGCTTATCTATAAAAGTCTTTTTGAAATTGTCAAAGGTCGTGCATCCACTTAATACTCCTGCTAAAATAAACGACATTATCGCGATGGATACCGACTTAAGTTTCTTTTTGTTATTCAATGTTCAAAGCCTCTTTCATCTCTGCTTGTGTTTCAATAGTGTTAATCTTACCACGGAGCTTCGATGCTCCCTTCACCCCTTTAGTATACCATGCGACGAACTTTCTCATCTCTCTTACCGCTGAATACTCATCCTTAAGCTCAATAAGTTCATCGAGATGTCTGCTCATCATCGCACTAATCTCACTTACAGTAGGGCGCTTAGGTATTTCTTCTCCACGCAGTGCAGCATTTAGCTCTCTAAATATCCAGGGATTTCCCATAGCGCCTCTTGCTACCATGACAAAGTCGCATCCAGTCTCCTTCATCATGCGTACTCCGTCTTCACCTGTAAAAACATCTCCATTCCCAATTACCGGAATAGATACGGCTTCTTTGACCTGTCTGATGATATCCCAGTCAGCTTCTCCTGAATAATACTGCTGGCGAGTTCTACCATGAACTGCTACAGCAGCGGCACCTGCACTAGATATCGCCTTTGCAATCTCTGGTGCGTTTATAGAATTCTCGTCGAAGCCCTTTCTTATCTTTACGGTTACTGGCTTCTCAGACTTTTTTACAACCTCGTATACTATATCGTATACGAGATCTGGATTCTTCATCAGAGCAGAACCGTCACCGTTCTTTACGACCTTTGGTACGGGACATCCCATGTTGATATCAAGGATTGCATTTGCATGAGAGTTCAGCTCAGATGCCGCATATGCCATAACTTCTGGCTCGCTACCGAATATCTGAACTGCTGTTAACCCTGATTCTGGAGATATATAAAGAAGCTTAGGAGTCTTTCTATCCCCATAATAAAGGCCCTTTGCGCTAACCATCTCCGTGCACGTCATAGCCGCTCCTTGCTCTTCGCAAAGACGTCTTGTTACTGCATCTGTCACACCAGCAAGTGGTGCAAGTATAAATGGATTTGGCAGCTCAACATCGCCAATCAAGTATCTACTATCTGACATTAATCGTGTTTCTTCCTCTGTGATTTATTTCTCTCGTATATGAGCACTAATCCATCAAGAGTTAGCCTCTTTTCAATGACATCGATGCACTTAACGCCATTTTCGACCATAGGTGCGAGTCCTCCGGTTGCTATTACCTTAATTGCGTCATAATCTTTGCCGTAATTATCTACAAGTTCCTGCTTCATTCCCTCTACGATATGCTCAGTAAGTCCCATATGACCATACACAAGTCCTGACTGCATGCTCTCGATAGTGTTCTTGCAAATCATATTGCCAGGAATCTCTAAATCAACATGTGGCAACTTAGCGGTCTGCTCAAAAAGTGCCTTTGCCGAAATTTTGATTCCGGGTGCAATTGTGCCACCCAGGTATTCTCCGTCTTCAGTGATAGCACAGAACGTCGTTGCTGTTCCGAAGTCAATGACTATAAGTGGACCCTTATACTTGTGGTGAGCCGCAACAGCATTTACAATTCTATCCGATCCAATCTGCCTTGGATCATCGCACTTAATTTTAAGTCCAGTTTTTACCCCAGTCTCAACAACTAGCGGTGATACGTGCAGGTACTTGTAGCACATATGCTGCAAGGCAAAAAGCAGCGAAGGCACGACAGAGGATATAATTACGTCGTCAATGTCAGCTGGGTCAATGCCCTCATGTCTGAACACCTGCTCGACTAAAATCCCGTACTCGTCTGCACTTCGCCTGCTATCTGTAGCAAGTCGCCAGCTGGTAATGAGCTGCGACTTGCTGAACACGCCTATCACTATATTTGTATTTCCTACATCAACAGCTAGAAGCATTTTAGTGATCCTCCATTCTCCTTAGAGCCAGTGCCATAGTCAGGCCTGGAATAATTCTGTTTCCTGTAAGCTCTGCGCCGAGAATTTCATTGATTCGCTTTAGTCTGTATTGAACTGTATTATTATGAATATTCATAAACTCTGCAGTCTTGTTACTATTCATTCCTGCATCAAGAACAAAGGTTTCAAGCGTTTCTAGAAGCAATCTGCCTTTGTTTAAAGATACCTCTCTCTCAAATGGTTCTAGAAGATCAAGATAAATCTTTTTGAGTACGCTACCCTGCATCTGAATATTAATACAGTTGCAAACCATCGACATCTCGTACTTAGTAAATACTCTCTTGTAAGGAAATACAGTCTCCACATTATTCCAAGTCTCATTAATCATCTTGAAACCATCGATTGCACTATCCAGTTCCTCAATACCTGTGGAGTGGAAAATTCTTACATCCTTACGTCCCTCCTTGAGGTCATCATACATTCTGAGGCAATCATTCTTGAGCTGAACACCTTTATCCTCACCTGCATCGGCGTAAATCATACCGTAATACTCATTTCCTTCGATGAGAGGAAGTATACCAAAGCCTTTTTCAGACTTGTATTTCTCTAGAATATCCTGCGATACCCTGTTATTAATTCCATTCGCATAGAACACACTGATAAACTGTTTGCCCTTTAGTCCAGCCTCATCGATTAGAGTATAGCAGAAGGTGAGATCGCCTCTGATAGCTGACTTGATAAACTCAGCCCTCGAATCACGTTCTGGAGTATACTTCCACATGCCCATAGCAAGTTCTATAATCTCTGCGAGCTTCTTGATTTCAGTAGCTGAATAATTATCCTCGTTATCGACAATCATCAGGATATGCTTCTCATTGTTGATATCGATAGTTCCCCAGTAGGTTATGACATCGTTAATGTTGACCTGAGTGAATAATGTCGAGTGCGACACATCCATCTTCTTAGCCTGAACTATAGCGTTATCAATAGTCTCTTCATGACGAGTTTCAATAGTGAGAATAGGATTGAACTCAGCTGTCATCAAGATAGCCTGGTAATCGTTATTAATAGCCGCCTCTTTGAGCGCACTCTGGAAATTTCTGTGTTTCTCAAAGTTAAGGAGGTGATAAATCGTGTTATTTAGAATGTTGTCACTGTAATTATGTCCGTACAGGATTTTATCTAGCACCTGCTCCATAAGCACTGCATAAGTAGTCTCCTTATCATCAGGAATAACGGTAATAAGGAGTCCGTTTTCCTCTGCTGTCTTGATTACTTTCGGATCTACCGCCCTTACACCTTCCTCATGTAGAAAGATTACAAGTGTTGCAATCGCCTTTTTCCCGAAGCCAACGACAATACGGCACTGAGCATCGATATCATCCTTACAGTTCCAGAAATGAGTCAGGACCATCTGTTCCTTAACTCCGTTGCGCTCAATTCCCTTCTCGTAATCGATTTCATCGAAAACTGAGAGTGTTCGCACTCTTCTGTCCATCTTTCTTTTGCAGGAAATTACGGTGCTACCCTTGAACGCATCCAAGTTAAGGCAATCTTCTACAGTTATCCTCATATTATTGCTCCTTCAATTACTTTGACTTTGAGCCTACTGCTCGCTGTCAGCTTCCGTATCATTCTTAATCTCGTCATCTGTTGCAGGTTCAGTCTCTTTTGGCTTAACTTCATCTGTCGAATCATCCACATCACCTGAAGTTATCTCTCCTGACAAATCTTCTGCTTTAGCATGTTCAGAACCTTCGTCGCCCTCAGCAAAGGTAGAATCTTCAAACTTAAGTTCTCCAACTAGGACTGACTGCAGCTCTTTGAGCTTCTCTTCAGCGTCCTTACGTCTTTCTTCCTCGAGTCTTTCGCTTTCCTTCGCTTCAGCCTTATTAAGCTCTGCGATTTCTTCCTCACGTGCTTTTACATTTTCAGCTAGCTCCTCTGGTGTAACCTTACCATCGTAGAGGTCGTTGAACTGTTCGCCATCAAGTGTTTCAATCAGAAGCAGTGCTTTAGCAACTCTTTCGAATGCTTCATCGTTCTCCTTCAGAATGTTAGTTGTAGCCTCATAGCAGCTCTCAAGGATATGCTTGATTTCAGCATCAATCTCTGAAGCTGTCTCCTCAGAGTAATTCTGTCTTGTGGAAAAATCCTTTCCCAGGAATACTTCATCGTTGGAGCTGAAGCTCACTGGACCTAGCTTTGCACTAAATCCATACTTTGTAATCATCTGTCTAGCAATAGCTGTTGCTCTCTCGAGGTCATTGCTTGCACCAGTGCTGATATCATCTAGCTTGAGTTCCTCAGCAACTCTTCCACCTAGAAGGTGCTTAATCATATTGACCATATCACCCTTTGTCATAAAGAACTTTTCGTCCTCAGGAAGCGACATAGTGAAACCACCTGCCATTCCCCTTGGAATAATAGTAATCTGATGAACTGGGTCAGAGTTAGGAAGAGCCTTCATAACTATGGCATGTCCGGCCTCATGGTATGCAGTCAGCTTTCTCTCTGCATCTGAAATCACTCTCGACTTCTTAGCAGGTCCAGCCATTACCTTAGTTGTTGCTTCCTCGATTTCATCCATTCTAATCTTAGTACCATTACGTCGAGCAGTCAGAAGTGCTGCCTCGTTGACTAGGTTCTCAATATCAGCTGGCGAGAATCCAGGTGTTCTCCTTGCGAGAATCTCGATAGTAACATCATCGGCAAGCGGCTTATTCTTGGTATGAATCTTGAATATTTCCTCTCTAGCCTTAACGTCAGGCATACCGATGACAATCTGCCTGTCAAATCTTCCTGGACGAAGTAGCGCTGGGTCTAGTACGTCAGGTCTATTTGTCGCAGCTAGAATGATTATTCCTGAATTCCCATCAAAACCATCCATCTCTACTAATAGCTGGTTTAGTGTCTGTTCACGCTCATCGTTTCCGCCACCAAGGCCTGCACCTCTCTTACGTCCTACAGCATCGATTTCATCTATGAATATAATGCATGGTGCATTCTTCTTTGCCTGTTCAAATAGGTCTCTTACACGCGAAGCACCCACACCTACGAACATCTCTACGAAGTCAGAACCTGAAATCGTAAAGAATGGAACTCCAGCTTCACCAGCTGTAGCTCTTGAGATGTATGTCTTACCAGTACCTGGGTTTCCTACGAGCAGTACGCCCTTAGGAATTCTAGCACCCAAATTCGAGTATTTTGCAGGATTCTTAAGAAAGTCAACTATCTCCTCTAGTTCTTCCTTCTCTTCCTTAAGACCAGCTACGTCTTCAAAACGTATATTTTTGCCATTTTCTTTGTACAGCTTCGCTCTGTTCTTACCAAACTGAAAAGCTTTACTGTTGCCGCCCTGACTCATCATGAAATAGAATAGGAATCCTAGCGCAACTACCATGATAATCGTCGGTAGAAGCGAGAAGAAGTTAACACTGCTCTGCGGTGGATCACTAGCCAGCTTAAGCTTGCCTTCCTTAACTTGAGGGAACACATAGCTGTTCTCTAACCAGCTAATTTCAACAACTGAAGGCGCATAAGCGTATTCCTTATTGCCATTCCTAAGTGTTGCCGTCATCTTTCGGTCTGTTATATTTAATGTCTTGTATTTCCCCTTTTCGAGGTGAGTTGCAAATGTTGAGAATTTAACTTCGGTTGTCTTCTTGGCGCCGCCTACTCCTTTATAGAAAAACGCTACCCCAAGGACCACCGCAAATATAACCAAATATATTGCAAAATTCTTAATAAATCTCTTCAATTATCGTACCCCTCATATTCCTTTAGTGGTGTTTTTAGTCTAAAATTTGTTATTTTACACAAACTGTCGTGTTATTTTATCATACGAATTAACGTAGTTCAAGAAACAAAACCCGCTCCGAACTGTTGTCAATCTGATAATTCTGTGAATATTTCCCCTTAATCTTATATCGATCAGATTTGAACTTTTCATCTGGTAATATCCACAGTATTTCACTGCCTATTGTCGCTAATTTTATATCATCTCGCGACGTTCTCGCAATCTTCTCATCTACTAGAAAATCCTGAAGCTTTTTGCTCCCATTTCCAGTTCCTATGTAGTCACCCTGTCTCCTTGTGCGCGTGATTATCTCTAACATGGAAATAAGAGAAGCCGTGTCTTTGCTAGTATCATGCCCTTTGGCTTTTGCCACTTTATCCAGGTCAAATACTGCATATATTCTTGTATGGTCTGCACTTTCATTTGAAAGCATATCACTTCTACTCATTTTTTTGTACTCAGAGATACTTATAGCACTTAGCGATATCTCCTTACTATCTTTTAGCGCATCATCTATTGATGATTCCTCCATAGATTCGTTTTTCAAGAAAACGAGTCTCTCGTATCTGCGCTCTGCCGTCACCCCACCTGGAAGATTGTACATCGCCGATGGATTCTCGGATTCTATTACACCTACGATTGAATTAACAAGTTCATACGTAGGATGAACGCTTTCATCTTCAAGCATAAGGGATGCGACTCGCCTTTTCAGAGCTTCGTGCATGCCTATTAGCTTATTAAGTGTGTATTCATGTGTTCCAGAACGCATAGACTCATATATCGAGACCGCCTTCTGCATCATAAAATCATCGTCACAAGCCGCCGCCTCACTAAGCTTAGCAATAGCTTTTCGGATAGAAGGATTATATTCACGCTCAAGCTCGGGAATTAATTCTAATCTAATCTTATTTCTGCTATAAATAGGTTTTTCATTACTAGCATCAATATTAGGCTTAAGCCCAAATTCCGATACATAACAGTCAACCTCAGAGCGGCCTACATTAAGAAGCGGTCTAACTACTTCAAAACCGTGTTCGTCATGTCTTCTAAGAGGAATTCCAGCTAAGCCGTGAACGGCTGTTCCGCGAAGAATATGAAAGAGCACCGTTTCTACTTGATCATCTGAATTCTGAGCTACAGCAATTTTTATCCTATCCTTAGCAATTCCTTTTTGTTCTATCTCTTCTGCCACCCTCGAGAATGCTTCGTATCGAACATTTCGCCCAGCCTCTTCTTCAGATATTTTGTCGCGGGCTGCTAGCTCCTTGCAGTCACATTCAAATAATCTAAATTCAACCTCTATCTCCTCGCATATAGTCTGGGCATGCTCTGCCTCGACTTCACAGTCATGTGGTCTAATCTTATGATTGATATGAACTGCATAGAGGTTAAGGTCAAACTTCTCTTTAAGAGAAGCAAGCGCATGAAGTAGCGTCAGCGAATCGGACCCTCCCGAAAAGCCGACAATTACCGAGTCACCATATTCAATTGTTCTACTATCAATTATCTTTTTAATGATTTTGTTCATATAGGTCCTAACAAATCCTTATATAACTCTATATCGAAAAATATAGGGATACTTCATTCAAGCAAAAGCGCGCCACACTTATCTTCTATTTATCTTTTATGTTAAAGAAGCACTTAGCGTTATCCGATGTAATACGAGCAGCCTCCTCGTATTCGATTCCCTTGAGAAGAGCCATTCTCCTTACAACATGCTCGATATACGGAGTTTTATTAGGTCTGCCTCTCTTGGGCTCTGGCGCAAGAAAAGGCGCATCCGTCTCACTCATTATAAACTGAAGCGGAATTCCCTCTAGCACTTCTACTGTTTTTCTAGCATTTTTAAAGGTGAGCGGTCCACCTATTGAAAATGTAGCCCCTAGCTTTACGTATTCACGAGCTAGCTCAAGTGACCCGGAGTAACAGTGAAGCTGCACCCTCGCATCGGGCACCATGTTTCCTTGCTCATCCGGTCTCTCAGGAAAATACTTCTTACGAGCATCACTAAATGCCCCTTCCTCGATAAGTATATCCATCGTAAGCGCATCAGCCTCTCTGGTATGAATCATAATCGGCATCATGAGTTCGTTCGCAATCCTAACCTGCTTTCTGAAAAGCTCAATCTGCTCAGACTTAGAATCTTTGCCGTAGTGAAAATCCAGACCAATTTCTCCAATTGCCTTAACTTTGGGCGCACTAGCCAGTTCCTTGATTTTATCTATATCATCAGCTGAGTATGTGAGCGCCTTATCAGGATGTATTCCGACGGCAGCATAGCACCACGGATAATCGGCAGCATCCTGAATTGCCTGCTTTGACGACTCAACAGAATCACCAACATCGATGATAAAGTCCACCACAGACGCCTCTATCTCCCTTGCTCTCTCAAGTCGCTCTTCTTCACTAAACTCTTCGTAATTCAAATGAGTATGTGCATCAAATAGCATTTATTCCCTCCTCTATATTGGTAAAAAAGACCTCAAGTCTAAACTTGAGGCCTCACTCGTATTATTTCTTGCGGTTATTTTTCTTTATCGCAACCTTTTCCTGCTCTGTGTTA
>NZ_CALHTQ010000078.1 GCF_938039775.1 uncultured Mogibacterium sp.
AAATAAGGCTTGCGGATGGCAGTGAGCTTGCGGTGAATTTTGTTTCAACTGCTGATATGCGACAAGAGGCCAAGGGACTAATAATAAAATTACTTCCTATATCTTTAGCAGTTTCACTAGCGATATCAGTTTTAGTATCGCTGATATATGCAAGACTTTTGACAAGAAATGTCCAAGAAATAAAAGAAGTTACAACTCGAATGATGGAGCTTGATAGAAACGCTCTTTTGCCTGTCGAATCATCAGATGAGATAGGGCAGCTCAAAGCGCAAATCAACGACCTTTATGCTACCTTAATCGAACTAATTGATGACCTAGAGATTAAAAATGATGAGATAACAAAGCTGGAGAAACTCAAATTCGACTTTTTCCGAGGAGCGTCACATGAACTAAAGACACCGCTTGCGAGCCTCAAGATAATTCTTGAGAATATGAAGTATAATATTGGCAAGTACAAGAATCGTGACAAGTACATAGGGAATTGTCTTGAGATAGTAGACGGGCTTGCACAAAATATCTCACAGATTCTCTCGGTTTCATCGCTGGAGCATCTCAGTGATGATCAGGAAGAAGTGGTCATAAACGAAACTTTGCAGGAAGTGCTTGAAAAGTATGCACTACTGGCATCACAACGAAATATCACAGTAACTAATCATTTGAACGAAGAGAAAATCTACATCGGTAAGACAGCTCTCAAGGTAGTTCTATCCAACGTAATCAGCAATGCCGTAAAATATTCGGATGCTGGAGGAACAATAGAAATAAGAGCAGGAGACGAATGGCTTACTATTAAGAACACGTACGAGAATTCGGAGCAAGTCGACTGTGATAGGCTATTTGAAGTTAATTTTGATGTGGGAAAGGAAAATAGCAACGGTTTAGGGCTCTATATCGTCAGAAATATTCTGCTTAGCTACGGGATTGAACACAGGCTTGAGCAAGGCGAAAATAGCATCGAATTTATGATAAAAATGAATTAGCATGAGTGAAAAATTCGCTCAGAAGGCAGTTTGCAGATAAGGGGTCAATCGTCACTATGGCGATTGGCTCTATTTTTGCTTAAATTACACGAAAACCACACCTTCACTCTTATTGATAAAAACCTCTCAAAATAGTATAATAATATGAATTATGCCATGTAAAATGGACGATTATGAGAGGGACGGGATGCCGATATGCTAAGCTCGATTCAAAGTATAATATCTAATTTCAGACCGGAAGATGCGCTGGATATAGCAATCGTGTCGTATATTGTATATAAGATGATTGGTTTTATCAGGGAAACCAGGGCGATGCAGCTCATTCGAGGACTGGTAATTATTGTGGCTGCATTTTTTGTATCGGATATATTCAACCTATACCTGCTTAACTGGCTACTCAAGAGTCTCTTCACTATGGGTCTCTTCGCAGTTGTTGTACTGTTCCAGCCAGAGCTCCGTAGGGCACTAGAGCAGGTGGGGCGTAAGAACCTTATGAACACAAACTCGTTCCGCAACATCGATAAGAACAAGGCCGTTGAGACGGTAGATGCACTGGTGAATGCAATTGACGACTTCTCTGCGACCAGAACGGGAGCACTTATAGCAATCGAGCGTGATACTATGCTCAATGACATTATCGAGACTGGAGTAGTTGTAGATGCTGAGATTTCAATCAGACTTCTTGGAAATCTATTTTACGAAGGTTCGCCACTGCACGACGGAGGCGTCATCATTCGCGGTGCGAGAATTCACGCGGCATCATGTGTATTCCCCTTGACAGAAAAGAAGAACATCGGTAGGAATCTCGGAACTAGACACCGCGCAGGTGTCGGTCTTAGTGAGGTCTGCGATGCGCTAATCATAATAGTTTCTGAGGAGACTGGTGTTGTATCAATCGCTGAGGATGGAAAGATTCGCAGATTCGTTGACCTCAAGACGATTGAGAAGATGCTTCTGAACATATACCTACCATCTGAGAGGGGTATGTATGGCAAGGTTGCAAAGCTAGTACGCCGAAAGGGGGGAAAGCACGATGCAAAATAACGAAGCAAATAAAAAGAAAATCAACAAGCTTAATTTAGCCCTTTCTATTGCGATTGCATTTGCTGCATGGTTGTACGTTGTCTATAGCATTAACCCTACAATCAGCAGAACATATACTAACATTCCGGTGACGGTTTCAAATTCCAGTGCATTAGCTAAAAATGATCTCGCTGTTAGTAAGATGGATACCGAGAGGATATCGGTAACAGTTGTGGGTAGACGCTCGGCGATAAACGAGCTACAGAAATCTGATATCGCTGCAACTGTTAACGCTTCGAACGCCGGAAAAGGCGAAAACTCTATGGCTGTTCAGGTAAGTGTTCCTGGCGCTATTTCGGTTAAATCCCAGAGCGAAAGCAGCATATCGGTTACTGTTGAGGATTTAGATGTCAAGAAAGTAAGTATCTATACCACATATAAGGATGGTCAGCGTGGAGAGCCTGTAGTTAAGAAACAGAGCAACAAGGAAGTTGAAGTTCAAGGGGCTGAAAGTCTTATCAAAAATGTCGACTCGGTCAAGCTAGAGCTGGATGCTGACAAGGTAACTGATAAGGCTAAGGAATTCAGTGTAATAGCTATGCCTGTAGATGCTAGTGGACATAAGATAGACTATTTGACTACTGAGCCTGGCAAGGTTTCGGTAACCGCTTACAAGGGTGAGACCAAGACCGTAAAGCTCAAAGTAAAGGTTACCAACACTCAGGATGGAGGTATATCTCGCACATATTCTGCGCCAAGTACTATAGTCATCAAGGGTAGGAGCAAGGACATTAAGAATGTAACTGAGATTACATCTAAGGAGATCAGCTCTGTTGCTGAGACAAAAGATATTCCAATCGACTACGACCTGCCGGAGGGAGTAAGCATCGCCAACGAGTCTAGACATGTGAGACTTAAGGTTAAGGCTAGCACGAGCACATCCAAGACGGTGAACGTACCAGCGGGTTCAATCAATATAAATAACGTTGCAAGCGGACACACTGCGACAGCTAATAGTGGCGTTAATGTTATCGTAACGGGTAGCCAAGAGAAGCTATCAAGCATCACATCT
>NZ_CALHTQ010000079.1 GCF_938039775.1 uncultured Mogibacterium sp.
GATTTCTTCGAGTCGCTCCATGAATATCCCTTCATATTCAAACTCTATTATACGTGTTCCGTTTTCTTTATCTTTAAAACCTAAGATGTGCGCCTTAAAAAGCTTGTTCTCATCTAGAACCACTGTATCGCCTTCCTTAAGTCTCTTTCCAGGCTTAACCAGGCTCTCCCACTTATCACCATCTAGGCGTTTTATGAGAAGTAGCTCAATATGCGCACCTGTCCTCTCCTTGATTCCGTATAGTCTTGCAGGAATTACCCTCGAATCATTTACGACAAGACAGTCGCCTTCATGCAGGTACTCTAGGATATCGCAGAAATGTCTATGCTCTATCGTATTCTCCGCTCTATCGAGCACCATCAGCCTACACTCATCCCTTTTTAGCGGCGGTGTCTGGGCGATTAGCTCTCTCGGAAGCTCGTAATCAAAATCTTCTAGTCTCATTTGTTCTGTATTCTCCAGTTCTAATCAGCGAGGCGCGATTACGGATACGAGAGATTTCTGCATATCCGCCGCGCCTCTTATTAATCTTCTTTGTAATAGTCCATAAGTCCTAGATATTCGTATGCGAGTTTCGTAACCATACGCCCCTTTTGCGTACGGTACATGAGGTCTGACTGTATGAGAAACGGCTCGTTTACATCTTCGAGCGTCACTCTCTCTTCGCCGATAGCGCTGGCAATCGTTTCGATTCCAACTGGGCCACCGCCAAAGCTCCTGATAATAGTCTCTAGAATCTGTCTATCAAGTTTATCTAGTCCAAGCTCATCAACACCGAGAGCATCTAGTGCCTTGCGAGTAACCTCAATGTTAAGATGTCCGTCGCTTATAACCTCGCTAAAATCCCTAGCTCTTTTAAGCAGTCTGTTACCGATTCTCGGTGTCCCCCTCGATCTGCTAGCCAGTTCATCGAGCGATTCGTCATCTATTTCGATACCTAATACCTTTGCAGAGCGTAGCAGAATATTTCTGATTTCATCATGTGTGTAGAACTCGAACTTCGTTATTATGCCAAATCTATCCCTGAGAGGAGCCGACAGACTTCCAGCTCTCGTCGTAGCACCGACTAGAGTGAATTTAGCTATATCGATACGTAGAGACCTTGCGGCAGGGCCTTTACCTATGATGATATCGAGTGCAAAGTCTTCCATCGCGGAGTAAAGAACCTCTTCAACAGAGCGATTTAGCCTGTGAATCTCGTCTATGAATAAGACATCATTTTCATTTAAGTTTGTAAGTATGGCTGCTAAGTCGCCAGCCCTACTGATTGCGGGTCCTGACGTAATCTTGATATCTACACCGAGTTCATTTGCAATGATATTGGCAAGTGTTGTCTTTCCTAGCCCTGGTGGTCCGTAGAAAAGCACGTGGTCGAGTGATTCTCCACGTTTCTTAGCCGCCTCGATATATATCGACAGGTTCTCCTTCGCCACCGACTGACCACAGTACTCGCTTAGATATTGCGGTCTCAGCGTGAATTCCCCATTAATCTCATTCGGTATTACCTTAGTTGATGTTATGTTATCTAGCATATCTCAATCCTTCTTCTATAGCAGATACTTAAGTGCCTTCTTGATATATGTCTCTGCATCAAGCCCTTCATCCGTAACGTGTCCGATAGCATCTTCTGCCTCAGCCTTTGAGTATCCAAGTGTCGTAAGTGCAAGAACAGCCTCCTGCCTTGACTTATCAAGTCCTGGAATATTAACTGAAGTAGTCGCTCCCAGCTCTGGCATAGGTACTGCATCGACCTTATCGCATAATTCAAGTATCACTCGTTCTGCAGTCTTCTTTCCCACGCCCTGAGCCTTGGCAATTGCAGTCGCATCCTTGTTAGCAATACTGTATTTAATTTCATCTGCTGACCCAGTTGACATAATAGCCAGCCCGGCCTTCGGACCAACGCCTTTAACAGTTATAAGCTGCTCAAAGAGGTTAAGCGAATCTAGGCTTGCAAAACCATATAAAGACATGCCGTCCTCTTTGACCTGCATGTATGTGTGCATATTTACAATATCTCTCTATGCATAAGAAGAGGTGAAGTATCCGCAACAAATATACGAAAACCTATTCCTCCGCTAGTCTCTACTATCATCGAGCCCTTGTCGTAATATAGGTATTCACCTTTGATGTTTCTAATCATTATCTCTTATCTCCCAATCGTTTTGGAGTTACGTGAGTGTGCGTGGCAAATGGCTGCGGCCACCGCATCGGCAGTATCATCTGGCCTAGGTACTTCTTTCAAATTCAGAATTGTCTTGACCATCATCTGTACTTGTTTCTTCTCCGCCTTGCCGTAGCCTACCAGAGCCTGCTTTATCTGCATAGGTGTATATTCTGATACCGAAAGTCCACCTTCAACACAGGCGAGCATTGCGATTCCACGCGCTTCACCTACACCGATTGCTGTTGTAACATTTCTATTAAAAAAAAGTTCCTCTATCGACGCTTCGTCCGGCTTGTACTCCTGAATTATTTCAGTCAGCCCGTCGTAGAGCAACTTTAACCGCTCAGGCATCGGCACTCCCGCCTTTGTCTCGATTGAACCGTAATTAACGGTCTTGAAACGGTTGCCATTGTAATCTAAAATGCCATATCCCATGATGGCGTAACCTGGGTCTATTCCTATAATTCTCATCATTAATCACCTTCGATATTTTACCAAAAGTAGGCTATTTTGTCCATTAATCAAGATATCGAGTGTTAATGTTTCGTATTTATTCATTCCCTTGAAAATTTATGCTATAATTTATAATGTGTTGTGTACAAAGAACCTTTTTATCATTGGGAGGACAGATGCGTTACTCAAGACAAAATAAGATATTAGAACTAATCCAAGGGCACGTTGTAGAAACACAGGATCAACTACAGGAACTCCTTGAGCAGGAGGGATACAAAGTAACTCAAGCGACAATCTCTAGAGATATCAAAGAGCTACAGCTTGTTAAAGTGTCAATCGATAAGGATCGCTATAAGTACACATCCGGAAAATTCGATATTCAGCCGATTTCCGAAAGGTTCATTAAGATTTTTAGAGAGACTATCGTTTCATATGCGTCAGCACAGAATCTTATTGTAGTTAAGACACTTCCAGGCTGTGGAAATGCTGCAGCTGAAGCAATAGACTGTCTAAAGCTCGAGCACGTTGTAGGTTCTGTAGCTGGTGACAATACCCTTCTGATTATTGCTGAGCACGAAGAATACGTTGCAGCAATACTTAAGGTGTTCGAAGACATGATTGCCCTAAGGGACTGAGATTAGACATTGAGGTAAGTTAATGCTCGATCGTATTGAAATTACTAATTTTGCGACAATTGAACATATGTCATTCGACCTAGGCCCTTCCCTTAACATAATCACAGGTGAAACGGGCTCTGGTAAATCAGTACTTGTACAAGCTATCAGCACTGCCCTTGGTGACCGTGCTGATATTTCTATGATTAGAAACGGTACCGACAAAGCAATGATTCAAGTTGTTGGTCATATCGGCGATGATGATGTTATCATCTCACGAGAACTTCTTAAATCAGGAAAAAGCGTGGCAAAGCTTAACGGTGAGA
>NZ_CALHTQ010000080.1 GCF_938039775.1 uncultured Mogibacterium sp.
ATTTGGGAGGAGTAACTTAATATGAAGGTTAAGAATTTCTGTAGAGGGGTTCTGGTAAAGATAAAGGGGGGCGCACTGAAGATACACGGTAAGTATCGTGCGAAATTTCCCAAGAAGATGCCGAAATTAAATGACGGAAAGCTACACGATAGAAAGTTCATTCTAAAGCTCGTAATAGCATCACTGCTTATGAACTTGTATATCGAGACATTCGCACGAATAACGAGCGGAGTATTCGATGGCGTTCTGTTTCTGTTCAAGCACCCAATTATATTCTCATACAACGTTTTAATTATCTTCGCAACGATGTGCCTTGCACTAATGTTCAGAAAGCGTGGATTTGCGTTCCTTATACTATGTACAATCTGGGGAATCCTCGGGACTGTAAATGGCGTAATACTGCTCAAGCGAATGACCCCATTCACACTATATGACTTACAAAATACGAAGGATGGTTTCTCGCTGCTCACTACATATTATTCAAAGGCACAGATAACTCTAGGTGCTGCGATTATTAGTGTTGCAGTCCTTATTGTTGTTCTATATTACCTAAATTGCTACAAATGGACGAATCTCAATTACAAGAAAGAACTTGGAATTATAGTTATAGTAATCGCAACATGTTTCGGCAGCACGTTAGGACTACTAGAGATGAAAGCGCTGAGCACATTCTTCGGAAACCTCAACTATGCGTATAGAGATTATGGATTTGTGTACTGTTTCTTGAATACCTCTGTAAATAAAGGAATTAAGAAGCCGAGCAACTACTCTAAGAAAGAGATTCAATCGATTCTCGAAAAATATACGAAGAACGGGACGAATACAACTCTTGTGCAGAAGAATGATGCAAAGAAGTATCCGAATATCATAATTCTACAGCTCGAGTCTTTCTCTTATGCTCAAGACTATAAGAATATCGAGGTTTCAAATGATCCAACACCGAACTTTACCAATTTGATGAAGAACTATTCAACAGGATGGTTTAAGGTGCCGGCATGCGGAGCGGGAACAGCAAATACGGAATTTGAAGTTCTTACGGGTATAAGCTCAAGATTCTTTGGACCGGGAGAATACCCATACAAAGGCAAACTGCGTGAACAGTCGCTCGAGAGTCTCGGATACGTGCTTAAGAGCCACGGTTACAACACCCACGCAATGCACGACCACAGGGCGCTATTCTATAACCGTAATGAGGTGTATGCATCACTTGGTTTTGATAACTTCACCTCGCTAGAATACATGAACAATATCATCAAGACGCCTACTGGTTGGGCTAAAGATAAAGTTATGACAGATGATATCATGAACATAATCACTAACTCAGAAACGAGAGATCTGTTGCATATCATTTCTGTGCAGGGCCACGGAGCATATCCAACTGAGCAGGTGTTCAAGAATCCTTATACTACAGTAAAGGCAAAGGATGAAGCAACTAGATGGAAGTACGAGTACTACGTCAATGAGCTCCACGAGATGGATGAATTTACGGGAGACTTGCTCAAGAAGATTGAAGAATCCGGAGAGCCAACAATCGTGCTAATTTATGGAGACCACATCCCAGCACTCGATATTAAGGAATCCGAATATGGAACAGGAGACCTATATCAGACAAGGTATGTAATATGGGATAATATCGGACTAAGCAAGAAGGATAAAGACATCACGTCATACGAAGTAACTGCCGACATCCTCGAGCAAGCTGGGCTTGGTCATCAGGGCGTAATATTTGACTACGAACAGACTGCGGACAGAAACTCGAAGAACTACAGCAAGAATTTAAAGGCGCTTGCGTACGATATGCTGTATGGCAAGAATTATGTATTTGGCGGCAAGAATCCTTATAAACGCTCGAAGATGAGTATGGGATACAAGAAGATTAAGATTGACGGCATTATCTCAATCGGTAAGAAATACTACATAAAAGGACAGAATTTCACGGAGCATAGTACGGTAAGCCTTGACGGCAAAGTACTCAAGACAGTATATCTGAGCCCAACGCTATTGGGACTTAGTGAGAAGGTCGACCAGAAGGATGTTAAGAAGCTTAGGGTAAGCCAGATTGACTCCAAAGACGAGACGATACTATCGACTATAGGCGTCAACGAGGAGCTATAAGTCCAGGAGGAACAATGGAAAAAGAAAAGAAAAGCACTACTTCAAGTGCTGCGAAGACTACGAAAGCGAGTAAAACTGCGAAGTCTGATACTAAGGCAAAAGCAAGTACAGCTAAAGCTACAAAGACCAGTACAAAGGCAAAGACAGAGGATGAATCTAAAGCAAACGCTAAGAATAAAGCTAGTGTTGAGACGACAGGGACAAAAGTTGCTCCTGCAAAAGTCGTTAGAGCCAAGAAGACGGTAGCAAAAGCAGAAAAAGCTGAAGAGCCTTTTGAATCTACGGAGACTATTGATAGCACAGACAATGATTTTGCCGAGAGCATTAATGAAACTAATGGTGAAGAGGCAAATGAAGAATCTGTACAGATAGCAGAAATGGACGAAGCTGAAGAATCCGAAGAGAGTAACAATGAACAGGAGCGTCCAGAGGTAGAGGGTATCCTCGAGATTGCGGAAGCTGGATTTGGGTTCCTCAGATTCAATAACTTCCTAACCTCTGAGAAGGACATCTACGTATCCCAGACTCAGATTAGAAGATTTGGTCTCAGAACAGGAGACAAGATTCGCTGCATTTCGAGGCATCCTAATCAGGGTGAGAGGTTCGGAGCGCTTCTATATGTACTAGAAGTAAACGGAGAGACGCCGATTAGCGCGAGGAGAAGACCGTATTTTGATAGGCTGACGCCGATTTTCCCGAATGAGAGAATCGTGCTCGAGGACACCAGCATCAAGCTGGCGATGAGAGCCATGGACTTAGTCGCACCTATCGGCAAGGGTCAGAGAGGTCTTATCGTAGCTCAGCCTAAGGCGGGTAAAACGGTTCTGCTCAAACAGATAGCAGCGAGCATAGAGAAAAAATATCCAGAGATTGAGATGATTGTACTCCTTGTAGACGAGAGACCTGAAGAGGTCACGGATATGAAGAGGGCACTCACTCGCTCAGAGGTAATATATTCGACATTCGACGAGCTGCCTGCACACCACGTCAAGGTAGCAGAGATGGTAATTCAGAGGGCAAAGCGTCTCGCTGAAGAGGGAAAGGATGTTGTAATTCTGCTGGATAGTATCACCAGACTCGCTCGTGCGTACAACATGGAGACTCCGTCATCGGGAAGGACGCTTTCTGGCGGACTTGATCCGGGGGCACTTCATGCGCCAAAGAAGTTTTTCGGTGCTGCGCGTAACCTCGAGGAGGGCGGCAGTATAACGATACTCGCAACTGCTCTCGTGGATACGGGAAGCAGGATGGACGATGTAATATATGAGGAATTCAAGGGAACGGGTAACATGGAGCTCCACCTTGACAGACAGCTAAGTGAGCGCAGAATATTCCCTGCAATAGATTTAGCGAAGTCTAGCACGAGGAAGGAGGAGTTACTTCTCAATAATAACGAATATCTTGTGATGAACATGATGAGGCGTGAGATGGCTGCGGGAAATCCTGCTGACGTCGCGGAGAAGGTACTCGACAACCTGAGCCATACAAAGTGTAACAAGGACTTTGTAGATGTGATGCTCAAGGAGCTGAATTTCTAACAGTCGGAGGTAAGATGGACTATAGTAAGATTTTCATCAAAGACGCCAAACCGACCAAGATTGGCGGTCAGGCGGTAATGGAAGGCGTTATGATGCGCGGTGCTGACAAGCAGGCACTGGCAGTCAGACTTCCAAATGGTGATATAAAGCTAGAAATAGAGGATATCAAGACTCCCTCTAAAGTGACGAAAGTTCCGTTTATTAGAGGAATAGTTAGTTTTTTCTCTTCACTAATATCGGGCATGAAGACGCTGATGCGCTCATCAGAGATCCTAGAGGAAGCTATGCCTGAAGAGGAAATTGAAGATCCAAGCAAGTTTGATCAGTGGTTGGAACGAAAGTTCAGTCCCAAGACCGTATGGAACGTAATGCTAGGGATTTCAGTAGCGATATCGCTGCTCATCACCGTTGTCGTATTCGTAATCATGCCGACATACAGTGTAAACCTGCTAAAGCATGTAACCAAGAATACGATACTGCTCAACCTCGCGGAAGGTATCTTGAGGCTAGCGATTTTCGTAGTGTATGTTATAGCGATTTCTAAGATGAACGACGTCAAGAGGCTGTTCCAGTACCACGGTGCGGAGCATGAAACAATTCATTGCTATGAGAACGGGATAGAGTTGACCCCTGCAAATGCAAAAGAATTCTACACCCTGCACCCTCGCTGTGGAACGAGCTTTCTGATGTTCGTAATGATTATCAGCCTTGTGCTGTTCTCATTTCTCGGATGGCCTAACCTTGCGTGGCGAATTTTATCGAGACTGCTTCTGATGCCAGTAATCGCAGGTATCAGCTACGAACTCCTAAGGTGGGCTGGTAGAAGCGATAACGCAGCGGTCAAGGTGCTGAGCTGGCCAGGACTTATGATGCAGAGACTTACGACCAGAGTGCCTGATGAGGACCAGCTGGAGGTTGCGATAACTTCCCTCAAGGCGGTACTTGGGGAAATCGAACCGGGCATAATAAGTAAGCATGACGAAGATGTTAGTGATGACCTAGATGAGGCAGTTGAAGAAGATGAGCTTGATTCGATTTTCGATGACCTCGAAGATAAGAGGTATAGCGAAGATGAAACTATGGTCAAGAATCTAGTTCGAGCGGGTAGAACGAAGCTTCAGGAGGCTGGCATCAGCAATCCGAATGGAGATGCGGATGACATATTCTGCTACGTAACTGGATTTACCCATAACGAGATAATAACGAGAGACACAGAGTTGCTAGACACTGCAGATGTCGAGGCATATATCGAGCGAATCGGGCAGCGTGCATCGGGCGTTCCACTCCAGTACATCACTAAGGTGCAGGAGTTCATGGGATTACCATTCTGTGTAAATGAGAATGTTCTCATACCTAGACTCGATACGGAAGTCCTGGTCGATCAGGTGCTCGGCATCATCAGCGGTATGGAACTCGAGAGTCCAGAGGTACTGGATATGTGCACAGGTAGCGGTGCGATTGGAATTTCGATTGCGAGGCTAGCACCAGGTGCTCGCGTCAAGCTGGCGGATATCAGCGAGAAGGCACTCGAAACAGCGAGAAAGAATGCGGAAATTAACGATGTACTGGATAGGGTAAGTTTTGCACTCGGTAACATGTTCTCTTCACTTGATGGAGATGAAAAGTTCGACCTAATCGTCAGCAACCCACCTTACATCAAGTCAGAGATTATCGAGACACTCGACCCAGAGGTGAAGGACCACGAGCCAAGGCTCGCTCTCGACGGTGGAGAGGATGGTCTTGATGCATATAAGGTTATCGCAAATAACGCTGCCGCTCACCTCAAGGACGGCGGAGTACTCGCCCTAGAGATAGGCTACGATCAAGGTGAGGCGGTTTCATTCCTGCTAGAGAGAACGCACTACTATAAACCAGCCGCGATTATTAAGGATTTGGCAGGAATGAATAGAGTCGTGATCGCTGAGAAAAAGTCCGAAGAACAATAGTAAATAATTTAGGCAAGGTCCCCGTCTAATATAGTGTTATGGGGATAACTTAGCCATTCGTCTTATATGGGAGGTTAATGATGAATATTGCAGTTATATTTGGAGGAAGGTCCGATGAGCATGAGGTGTCGCGAAGTTCAGCGGTAAATGTCATCAAAGGACTCGATTCTGACCGCTACGAAATTACTGAAATTGGAATAACTAAAGATGGCAGATGGCATCTGACTGAGGCAAGTACAGATGAAATCGCTAGCGGTGCTTGGGAAAATAGACCTGATAACAAGCAGGCGTGCATCCCTGCGGATCCGACGGTACACGGAATCCTCGTTTTCGATGAAGAGGATAGAGCGACCGCAAAGCGCATAGACTGCATAATACCAGTGCTACATGGAGATAACGGTGAGGACGGAACAGTTCAAGGACTCTTTGAACTCGCTGAAATTCCTTACGTTGGTCCTGGAGTAAAGGCTTCTGCTAATGGAATGGATAAATCATTTACCAAGATTATCGTGGGTGGGACTGGCATCACTCAGGCGAAATACTGCGTGATTAAGAAGAAGGATTTTGCCGACGACCGTGAGGGTGAAATCATGAATGCACTCAGCACGAATGACGGTAAGCTACCGCTGTTCGTTAAGCCATCTTCGGCAGGATCATCGGTTGGAGCTTCCAAGGTTGAGAAGAAGTCGGAGCTCGAGGGGGCGATTGAAAATGCATTTAAGTATGACGACAAAGTTCTCGTAGAGGAGATGATTGTCGGCAGAGAGATGGAGGTTGCGGTTCTTGGTAATCACAATCCTAAGGCTTCTTGCGTGGGTGAGATTCTATCCGCTGGGGAATTCTACGATTATGATGCGAAGTACAATAATCCTGAATCGCAGACTAGAGTTGTCGATGATATCCCGATGAGCAAGCAGAAGGAGATTAGAAATAACGCCGTTGAGATATTCAAGGCGATGGACTGCCGCGGACTATCGAGGGTGGATTTCTTCTATACTGAAGACGGCAGAGTTGTGTTTAATGAGATTAATACCCTGCCAGGATTTACGAATATCAGTATGTATCCACAGCTGTGGGAAGCCATGGGCATAGACCAGCCGACACTGCTCGACAGTTTGATTAAGCTGGCGATAGAAGAGCATACGTATGATGAGAAGTATTAATTAGAGCATTATAGGATAAATGAAAAGAAGGTCTGAATTGGTGATAGGCCTTCTTTTTTCAAAATACATGAAGGAGTAGATTATGCAAAATAAACTACTAAGGAAGGCTCTTGTCATAACTTGCTGCTTACTCGTGGGAGTAGGGGTAGTCTTTATAAGATGGTATGTTAAAAGAAACCTTATACAACACGAGGTTTATTATGCGATGCATATTGAACACGCCAAAGGGACACATCCAGATTTTGCAATAGTGATTGATAATATGGAAAGAATCAAGCAACCAAAGGTAGACAAGGTTGTATACAGGCCAGAAAGTGGAAAAGATGGAGCATTTAGTGGTAGAGTTTATATTTTTAATAAGGCATACTCTATTGACGGTAAAACACCAGAACTTTACTTAGGATATGGTGATGAAGATGCCTATATATATATTGACAATAGAGGGATAAGATATGAATTTGATGAGTCTTTTAAATTGAGAAGCGCATACGACGATGATAGTAACGATGAAATAGATATACATACGATAGATGAGAAAGCTATTAGTGATGAGCTATATAAGTATTTCGGATTCCTTATAAAGGCTAATAATAAGGAACCAAAGATTAATTTGCAGTGGCTTTTTAATAAAAAATATTATAAGAGATTCAATTAGCAGTGAGGTGTGAAGTTCAATGAAGAAGATAATAATAGCCTGCTTGATTACATCATGTGTAACTTTAGGACTTGTATATCTATATGATAACTGGTATATAGACTACAATCTCAGAAAATACTCCGTTTACTATGTTCACAATATGGAGCATAAGTTTGGAGCACATCCTGAATTAGCAATGGCATTGGAAAATATGGACGTTATATATAAGCCTTATAAGAAAAATATACAATACAGAGAAGATGGTGGATTTGCTATTTACAATAATTTTGCAAATGGCGAACAAGTTATCTTAAGTTGCAATCCAGGAGAAAAAGAGCTTAAATATGTTTATTATAATTTTATGGATGAAGACTACTATTTTAATGAGGCATTCGTATTAGAATATGGGTATGATAGCTCGACAGGGCATGACGAAATAGATGCCAAGACTGTAGATCAGGAAGCTCTTTACAAAGACATATACAAGAACTTTGGCTTCCTAGTCAAAGCAAATATCAATCGCAAACCACTGATCAACATGCAGAAAGAGTTCAACAAGAAGTTCTATAAGCGATTCAACTAGTGTTGTAGTAAGTATGGATTTGATTAAACATAGCAGACCCCTAGATTAGTGATTCTAATCTAGGGGTTTTAATCTTTACGGTGATCTATTAGTTCAGCTACCTACTAAAAAAAGAATTGCTATACAAATAAAGATTAACGTGTATAGCAACTAAAAAGCTATTTATAAATTGTGCTCCGGTGACCTATATCGATGAGCACTAATACAAGTCGCTCATCCTGTATTTCTGCTAAAATTCTGTAATCACCTACTCGATAACGCCATTGCCCACTTATATTCGAAGTCAATCCTTTGCCGTGAATGCGCGGGTCTGTGCAGTTCATAAGATTTTTATCAAGCCATGCTTTGATTATCTTTTGAGTTTGCCTATCCAATTTCTTAAAGGCTTTGTCAAATTTATCAGTTGTAACCAGTTGATAAATCATAAGTCAATTTCTTTCCAAAGTTCACTGATTGGACGTGTTTTTAATGTTCCAGCAGCTTTTTCGGCTTCATAGTCTGCAAAAACTTGAAGGTCGTATTCGGTCTCAATCTTTTCAATCATAGTAGTTCTGATAATTTCAGACAGAGTTGTGTTGTTGTGCTTTGCATAGGATTTGAATATATTTAGTTCCTCTTCCGGAACTCTTAAGCTGATAATAGACATATCCGTCCTCCCTTCTTATGTAATACGATTGTATTACATAAGAAGGTGGTTGTCAAATTAAAACAGAAATCATAGATAATACTAGAGATTTTGGTAATAACGGCTGAGCTCCCTGAATTGCATTAAATATAAAATACTTGATAATGTACAGTCATATATGATAAATTAATAAAAAATTTATATCTAATAATGAATAGGAGAAGTGTGTATCATGATAAAGAAGATTTCATCTATTG
>NZ_CALHTQ010000081.1 GCF_938039775.1 uncultured Mogibacterium sp.
CAGCTGTATCATATGCTACACCTGCTACTGGGTTTGACGCTGTTTCCTTAACCTTGAACTTGTATGTTCCAACCTTTGTGAACTTGATCTTATCAAATTCTATATGTCCATCGTTCTTAACAAATGATGTTGTATTGTCAGGCATTGTCACACCATCGTAGTTCTCACCAGCAATCTGGCTAACAGACGCTTCGAATGTGTTCTCTGGAATAGCAAGAGCAGTTCCTTCTGAATCAACATACTCCTTGAGGCCTTTGATCTTGACTGTCGCTGTCTGGTAGTTAGGAACGATCGCTGCGAATCCAGGCTGTGTCGCATTCTGAATTGTGAATGTTCCTTCGGTAGCATTTACAAAACCTGCTGTTGCAAATGCTGTGTTTGCCTTAAATACCTTATTGGTGTATGTGTACTTCGCCGGAGTGCTTGTCTGAACTAGACGGTAATCACCCCTCGATAGTCCAGAGATAGTAGCTTCGCCCCTTGCATTAGTCTTTGCAGTTGCCTTACGACCTCTGATGTAGTAATCAAACCAGTTTCCGCCAACCTTAGTCTGAATCTTGAACTCAGCTCCAGCTATTGGGGTAGTTCCGTCGATATCGTCAACAGCCTTAATGTTGATGCTTCCTGCTGCTACGTTTGCAGTTCCGTTTGCCTTATCGATTGTGTATGAAACCGATGCGGAATCCTCTGCCTGGTCGGACTTAGCTTTTCCCGTGTTAGTAACAGTCTCTACCGCTGTGATCTCTGGGTAGTGAGTGTCAAACTCGGCGAAGAAGGTAACGACATTTCCATGAGAAGGGCCGTTGTTTCCGTAGATATCCTTTATCTTGTTAATGCCTGCGAGTGATGGCTCGAGGTCGGTATACTTCAGAGAGTCGTTAGACATGTTTGCGATGAAGGTATCTCCTCCGGTCGCAGGATCTGTGAATACACCGTAGCTCAGCTTCTGAGCCTTAACCTTTGCATAGAAGCTATCGTAAGTATCTGAAGATGACTGGTTAATCTGTGTGAAGTACTGCGTCACTGGAATCCAGTTACTTCCACTCTCATATGGCATAACTGTTCCTGGAGCTGCCTGCGCGTAGAATCTATTTCCACCCGCTGGCACTTCAGTCCAGTTGTAGCGAACTGCGGAAATCGAGATAGTGCTGAGGTCAACAACACCATTTCTTGGAATCTTATCAACGATCATCATGTTAGTCTGTTCCTGATAAGTTCCGAAGGTTCTATCGATATTGTTGTAAGTGTTAAAGAGACGCAGCGAACCCAGCTGATTGGAGATCAGCTTAATCCTAGCTGTGTCGTATGCCGAAGTCCAGCCCTGCTTCTCAAGCAGTCTGTTGTTAATGGTCCTGAGACTTGGGTCTCCTGGTACACCACCAGTATTAGTTCCAGGAACTGAATCTCTAACCTTGAAAGTTACATTAGTCGAAGCATCTTCAACTGTGAGCGGCTTTGTAACAGGATTTCCTGCAGTCGCACCATTATCTAGAGCCTTTAGTCTAGCTCCTGTGTAAAGACTTCCAGACATGAAGTTTCTGTCAGCTGGAAAATCTGAATCTAATGTAAACTTAATCTCCGTTCCTGTAATTGTCGCTGTCGCAATCTTCTGACCACTCTCTAAGTATAGTGGAACATCGGAGCTTTGAAGATTTCCAAACATCGTTCCAATATTGGTAGACAGTTTAATCGTATCACCAGGCTTCAATGCATTACCTGACTGTGTATCGATGTTGTAATCGAACTTCAGGGAAGCTAGCGAGCCAATATTCACCTGACTCGGCGAAACCGTCACATTAGAAATCGTGATGTTATATCCGTCCTTCTGTGTTGCCGCACTAACTTCATATGGTGATGAGAATGGTCCAATTGTAATCGCTATTACTGCAACAAGTGCAATAAGTCGTTTTGCAAGTTTCACGTTCTTCCTCCTTCTTAATAACATAGCCATTCTGTTATAAAATTCATATTTATACAATCTTATTTAGTATACCCTATAGGTACAATAATAATCAAGCAAAGTATACGAAAACCGTACAAAAAGAACAGAAAAATACAAAATAATTTTATTCTAAATTATTCAGATATTTTGATAATCTTTCTACAATTTTATATTTATACATTTCGAGGTTATATAAAAAAGAAGGTGCGGTATAAGACCCGCTCCTTCTAGTATTCGCTTGCTCATATTTTGTCTATCCCATCTGCAAATACGCAGCATGGCTGAGTCGTAGCTCTAAGCTTGTTCTTCATACTCAGGGAAAACTATGCTGTTCTCCTTGAAAACATGCACGAAGATATCCTCGGTAAACTCCCTAATTAAGTTAAATGTGCGCTCATAAGTCACACATGCATCTTGAGGCACTGTATAATCATTAGTTAGCCTCTGCATCTCCTTAATCATATCGCCCACCGCATTGTGCTCATCTTCAAGCTGCTTGATAAAGGCAAGCGTCTCATTGTCTGGATGCGGATTAGCACGCATTAGAGGAAATACTAAGCGCTCTTCTTTCGCAAAGTGAACTTCTAGTTCCGCTTTCATAGTAGCAAAAAGATTGTGAATCTTCGTTAGCTCTTCGGCATGATGTGTATAGTGCACAACTAGAATCTTGTTGATAAGTTGATCTAGCTGTGCCATCATCTCTCGTTCATCTTTATGATGTGTCAATTCCAAATCTGCAAGCATATCGTTAACACTCAGGTTCTTAAATGCATCGATAGATGCAGCGCCACCATCCTGTGATGGAGCTGGCTTTGCAGCTAGTTTATTAAGTTCTGCCACAATTTTCTGCACATCTACTTCACCATCAGGAAAAGACTCGTCCATCGGTAGATGACCACCACAGCAGTAGTCGAGATGTAGCTCATTTAGATAAGGAATTGTTTGTGGATAAAGCCTAACGACTTCTGCCAATGTCATTTTCTCAGTAATCATAATTTCACCCCTTACACTTTGTTTAATATACGCTTACCCATTCTTTTCAGAAATTTAGGTTAACCTCGGGAGCTTCTCGCTCCATCAGCTTTGCAAAATATTTCTCATTTTGCCATCATACTGCGCACTGAATCGTTCCCATCGCTCTTGTAAATTCTTCAAACACTGAAGCAATAGGTACTATATAATCATACCCTAGATCACTTATAAATGTATATGACCTTTTGGCTTCTTTCTTTTCCCCGTCATATGCTCAACCTCTAGCGCATACACCAATGTCCTCGGAACAGCGGCAGGGTTAAAATATGCATTTTTATCCTCATGATAGTGATTCATGAGCTGCCTCAAAGCGTGCATCTTCTCATCATCCGAGAGGATTCGAATCTTGCCTCTTCCGATTACACTCTCGTACGCCATCGTGCAGTAGCCTTTGTCCTCGAAATACTCTAGCTCATGCTTGCAGTCCATCTCGAAGGTAGCACGATTATCCTTCTCGAATAGTCCAACCTTGTATCCCTCGAGTGCACTGTGGAAATACAGCGTCAGCTTGCCGTCATGCACCTCCGTTCCGAAGTTGAGCGGAAGTATATACGGATATCCGCCGTCATTAAGCGCTAGCCTGCATATGTCGCAGCGATTTATTATCTCCATCAGTTCGTCTAATTCTGTTATCTCTCTGTCCTGTCTTCTCATATATATCCCCCTTACACGCGACTCAGGTATCGGGCAGTAAAATCCTATAGTCTATTTTGCGATTAGTAGCAGTCCCAGCTATAGAGGCTCTCGGCGAAGTCCAAGTTGCGAAGCTGCTCTTTTGTCGCAAAGAAATTTCCTACGCCGCAGTCTCCCCACAGGATGTAATAGTCGTCAGTTCCGAACTCGGAGTCCAGTTGGAACAGCAACTCAGTGTAATCCTCGAAGTCCTCGTACATGCGTGGATCTTCCTGCGTGAAATGGCCGTAGCCACCAATCTGAGTGTGATTCGAAATATCGAGCTCTTCTATGATCTCATCAACCTCTTCATCGTCGATGTCGTATGATTCGTCACCCTCTGCCTGTTGCTCATCGATATGTTCATTAAGCTTCTCAGTAAAAATATCCTCGAATCGGAAATCGTTCGGCATAATCCACTGGCTAGTTTTTTCAAAGGACATGGCAAATGGTGCACCGTCATTAATAGGTGTGATAAGTTCGTCTTCCTTCTTATCCTTCTGTGGTTCGTACATCTCTCTGAGTTCCTCTTCAGAGAAATGCTTGTCTATCTCTGGATAGTAAATAACCCTTTTTTTGCTATCTGAAGTAGGCTTTGTATAGTCGTTGCCCAGATTATAGTCTCCGCCAAAAATCCAAAACTGCATGATGCCCTTTGATGGGTAGATGCTGTTCTCAGGCAGCTCCTCGCAGTTTATCTGCGCCAGATACATTAGCTGCTCACCCCTATCGGTAGTAGGGATGTTCGCGGTCTTCGGCAAATAGAACCAGCCCGCAACGTTGCTGCTTGTCATCGGTGTCTTGGTTTTGGGTATTAAATTAATCTTTATGGTTTCTCTGTTCTCGATTTTCTTGAAATCTTCGATGAATTTTTTGATTTTTTCTGTCATGCGGGTCCTTTCTGTGAATCAAATTTTATAACTTACTATATAGTTATTATTGGGTAGCACGCTAATTCCTAAAAAATAAGTGCATTAATTCCTATTGCCATGCTCGAATTTGATGATTCCATTTTAAACGATACTCTTTATTATCTCGTATACTTTCAACAATTGGGAGCAGGACTGCCTTTATTACATCAATAACCTCAAGCAATTCAACATTTAACAAAGTTTTCTTCTTTTTTGTAAATGCATGCCACCGGCGTTGGTGAATCTCGCTTGTTATAAAGTCATCAGTAAAAGCAAAAATATCACTAAAACCAGTCTTCCTATGTTCAAAAGTTGCTTTAATAGCCTCCTTAAGTTCTGTTCCATCAAGATTATATGAATCAGCCAAAAAATATATGTCGTAAAAATCTTTATATCTACTATTAGCATCTCCAAGGGATACTATAGCTTCAAATTTTTCAGAAATCACAGATGAAATCGAATATGCGTATATCTCTGGGGCTTCCATACTGAGTAATACAGGAAACTCCATTTTTACCCTGCTGGGATAAACAACATCTCCAAATCCAATATCAATAGATATCGGGACTTTAGTTTTATCCAAATATGCTATAACGGAAACATTAACCCCATGGTATTCTTTGAATTCAGTAATATTCTTCACTTCCAATGTGCATAAATCATATTGCAAAGCATCATCACAATCGATAGAAAATATTTTTTCGAATACTGTCTTTATATCTTCAATAGAATTTGGCAGATTCATTGCTAAAAGATCAATGTCTCTTGTAGCTCTTGAAAATTCGCCGTCAAAAAGCGCATACAAAAATATGCCTCCTTTTAGAGTAAATCGATCAACATACTCCGATATCGAAAGCCTGTATACTGTCCTTTCCAAGCCATATGCTATCAATGCATCTTGAAATGTCTTTCCAGATATCACAGATTTGTTTTTCAATCGATCTTTTACTGATTTTGCACTTATCATACGAGGACCTCCAAGTACTGCCTAATTGTAGTTTCGCATTTCATCAGTTTTGCATATTTTAAAAGGCGATTTAGATTCCTATCTTTTCTTTGAAGATATGTTGTAAAGATCTCCTTGGTTTCTTCAATGCCAACGTTTTCTCTATAGAATACGATGTCGACAACTGTTTTCTCCATGTCATAAATACTGAATTTATTCTTTCCCTGCTTAACAGTTTTAATACCTAGTTCATATCTAGCATTTGTGTAGTGATAAATATTCATTTGAGGCCATATAGGTTTGGTAGATATTTTGGATTTCCTCCGAATTGCGACATCTATAGCATCAGGTATGAATGTTGTAAGATGATAATAAACTGCAGCGCTTAGTAGACATATAACACCATTAGGAGTATAAGCATCAACATAATAAAAATCTGATTCCTCTCCGCAGTACTTCGAATTCTCGTAATAGCTTTTATTCAGTTTTATAAGATGTCCATCACTCACTAGTTGGCTAATTTTGTACTGTGAGAATCCTTTATTCTTAAGTTCCTGCATAGAAAAAATCTTCTGATCTTCAGGAATCGTTGTCTTGTCCATCAACTTTTCCGCCTTTTTGTGTTTAATTTAAATTCGGCAAATAAGCAACTTGCCGAATTTAAATTAAATACTAGTATTGACTTAATCTTTTGTCAATAAGTTTTTTTGCTATACTAAGCTGTTCCAGTTTAATACACTTCGCAGATCACTTCTCTATTAGCCTCAAATTCCTCGTCAAAGCTAACTAGCAGATACAGTTCACCCGCTGGCGATTCACCCACATAGTATCCTAGCGCAAATGCATCGTAGCATCCACTCTTATCGAACATTATATCAGTAAGCGAGATACCTTCGATATCCTCTTCGGGAAAATTTTCTTTTATAAGGTGTAGTGCCTCTTGATCCAACTCGCTTATTTCAGCGGCTAGCCTTTTCATCAATGAGTCTGGGATGGATTTTATATCCTTCTCACTGTATTCAGAGAAGCTAAAGTGTAAATCCTTACCGGACCTACGACTTATAAAGTATATTCCTGCTGTTGAGCTGTCCCATGATTTGCCCTGCCAGAGGGCGAGGAGTTGTTGTTTTGTCATGTGGTGTCCCCTGTGATTAGTGATTAGTGATTAGTGCAATATGTACTATCGCGGTTTAGAGATCTGAGTCTTCAGCTGTGAGCACTTTCTTCTGCCAGCAACATTTACCGCACTTTTGGCACCTCATATATCTATCTCTACCTCTATGCGGAGCTAAGATTACCTCTCTATAGGTCGGAACGTACCTGTGATGGCAGCACTCACATTCATAATAACCTGCATTTTGCTCAATGCCAACCGCAATGAATTCCACTACAACAACCATGGCGACAGTGAATGTAACCAGCGCTACTCTGAGCCACATTGGCATGGCGAGAAGCACCGCAAGAACTATGAGGATGATTCCCACTACGATTGTCGGTACGGTCAGCCACATCTCCAGTCTGAGCATCCGTTTATCGCGCTGTTCTATCTCTCGCCTCATGGCTAAAAGATTTTCCTCTACTCTCTTGTCATATGATTCTGTCATGATCCTTTCGCCCGACAGGAGTTCGTTTACGTTAATGTGTAGAAACTCGCATAGCTCTAGCATGATTCCCGAATCTGGCATGGACCGTCCTGTCTCCCATTTCGATACTGCTCGGTCGCTGATTCCTAACTTCTCGGCGAGGTCAGCCTGTGTCATGTGCCCTTCCTTTCTGCAGGATGCTATGAATTTTCCAATTTTGATTTGATCCATATCGGACACCTCCTTTCATGACTCGAGCATATGATAAATGCATATGCGGGTACAGGAACTGGTGGTTGAGTTGGGGGATTTATGGTATATTCTAGCTTTCCTCTTATTCTGGAAGGTAGTAGAGCCTTCCATCCTTCGATATTAGCTGAACATCTTCGTTATACAGCTCTGATGTGTAAGCCGCACACTGCTCTTCATAGCCCATCGCTTGTTCGATTATCATTTTGACAGTTTTCATGTCAATAGAACGGAACTTGTATTCATCCTTAAGTAAGCCTGGAATAAAATGGATTGCTCCATCAAAGCCTGCTCTCTTTCTGCAAATTTCATCTATCTTGATTCCTAGTCGCTTAGCGGTCTTGTAATGCCACACATTAATTCGCTCATGTGTATCTCCTATCTGTTCTTGATATGTACTAAGCAAATCAGCACACTGCTCTCTAGATACTGCTCCAAGATGTAAAGTGTACCTAAGATCAGAAATCTTATACATGACTTCTATTAACGACTTCTGGTATGTATACCATTTCTGCACTTCAGCTATCACCTT
Organism: uncultured Mogibacterium sp.; assembly: GCF_938039775.1. Next base: position 7,868 of record NZ_CALHTQ010000081.1, read on the forward strand.
TTCATACTCTTTATAGGATAGCTTATTCATATTCGTAAAATCTGCCAATGCAAGGTTCGCTTGTCCTAATAGTTCAGCGCAATCTTTTTCTAAACTGTCCAATTGATATATCTTAGATATGCGTAGCTCGTCGTTCTCCAAGATTTCACTCTGAAAATTCGAAATTCTCTTAACATGTGCAACAAGAGAGAATACTTTGCTGCGATACTCATTGTCTTGGAAACTCTGAATTTGATCTATTCCTTCGCTAATTACATCAAGTTCGGCATTAATCTGCTTCATATAATACTGTCCGACTATTAAAGATGAAACATTCATCACCGCTGATACGCTATTCGTCGCAATTGCTGCTCCAGATTTAACCTTTACAAGGTTTGCCTGACCTTTAATCCCGCTAGCGCCATGGAACATACCTCGAAATGCCCCCTCCACATCCTTTGATTTTGCTAGTTTTGCCCCCGCTGGCATTATTGCTTTGTATACTGAACCATTTCTAATTATCTGAGCAACATTATTAATTGAATTCCCTGTTTGGAATAATCCTGGGAGCAAGTTGCTAACTTGTGCAAGCATCTTACTATCGGTAATTTCAACTAAGCCTGTCTCATCTTCAATAGATTCTGCTGGAACCATTTCAATTGGAATGTCGAGTTCGGTTGTCGGCTCAGTTTCAATTGAAACACATTCTTTTGTAGTATCTACTAGTGCTTCTTGTAGCGAATCGTTAACTAAGTTATTTTCTAGTGTGTTTGTTTTTTGCATAATGGTGCCTCTTTTGGTATATGATTAATCTGATAGTTTTACATTATCTATTAACTTGATTACTCTTATATATTGTCTTTGTTATTTTATCTATATTGAAAATTTCAAGCAGCATTTTTATAAGCATATCTGGTCATGGTATAACTCAATGTTTACACCCAGTTCAGCTTCTCAACATCTTTTAATATCATCGTTTCCCCAGTGAAGTCATTTTTTAGTTCAA
>NZ_CALHTQ010000082.1 GCF_938039775.1 uncultured Mogibacterium sp.
CTCCTTTGAACAACATTATATTTGATACAATCTTGACGAGATTATCTCATACAGTCAATGGATGTAGCAAATTAGCATTACAGATAGAATTAGTGCTTCTTATAAATATTTTTTATGAAAAAATATTTTTCTTTCGACAAATGTAATTATTCGATTAATCGTTTTCCTGAAGACTTAGCCATTCATCATAAATACCCTCAAGTTCTGTCCTATATTCATCAGCCTTATCTCCAGCTTCACGAAGGTAGAAAACGTTAGACGCGTGCTCCGGCTTACACATATCGGACTCAATCTCATCGATTTTACCCTCGATATCATGAATCATCGCCTCAAGCTCTGCAACTCTGCGAGTCCTACGCCTCTCCTCAGCTTCTCGTTCCTTACGCTGCTTGCGCTCTTCTTCAGCACTTAGCTCAGAATTTGGCGCTTGTTCTTCCGCTGATTCTGCTTCCTGCTGGTCGAACTCAACACTCTTTTCGAGATAGTAGTCAAACTGCCCCTTGTATTCCCTGATGCCTTCCTGCCTTAGCTCAAGGATTCTATCGGGAACTTTGCTAAGTAGATATCTGTCGTGAGATACGATAAGAACTGTTCCTTTAAACTCCATAATTGCAGATTCAACAATTTCTTTAGACTCTATGTCTAGATGGTTCGTTGGTTCGTCGAAGATTAGGGTGTTAGCACCCGACAGCATTAACTTCAGAAGCGATAATCTCGCTTTCTCGCCACCAGAAAGTGCTGAGACACTCTTGAATACGTCATCACCTCTAAATAAGAACCTGCCGAGAATATTACGCATCTCAGTATCAGTATAGAGATGGTATGCATTCTTCATCTCCCCAAGCACCGTCTCACTCTCGTCTAGCAAGAGCTGGCCTTGATCATAGTATCCAAAATCCACATTATGGCCTATCTTGAGATATCCGTCATCTGCTTCTTCTTCGCCCATTATAATGCGCAGTAGTGTAGTCTTTCCGACGCCATTCTCACCGATAAAACATATCTTCTCTCCACTCTTAATATCGAACTTTACATCACTAAAGAGTTTCTTCTCTCCAAAGCTCTTAGCGAGTTCTTCCGTCATTATTACGTCTTTGCCACTCTGAAAGTCCGCATCAAACGAAAGCTTAAGCTCCGCTTGCTTAAATGAAGGCTTATCCAGCACTTCGATATGAGCAAGCCTTTTCTCTCTAGACTGCGCCCTCTTGACTAGATGCTCAGTATTATGCTGCTTAAATCTACGGATAATCTCCTCTTGACGCGCACTTTCCTTTTGCTGCTTATCATACTCTCGTCTCATCACCTCTTCACGCTCTCTACGCTTTACGAGGTACTCTGAGTAATTTCCACGATAATCAACAAGATGTGTTCCGCGCAT
>NZ_CALHTQ010000083.1 GCF_938039775.1 uncultured Mogibacterium sp.
GGTAATTCTGTTCTTAAATAGAAGAGGATTTTCAACGCAAGTGATGTGCCAAGATTGCGGATATATCATGAAATGTCCTGATTGTGATATTACACTTACATTTCATAAAAAAGAGAATGCTGTAAAATGCCATTACTGTAACCGCAAGTTTAAAGTTCCTAAAGCGTGTCCCGAGTGTGGTAACATGCAACTGTCTTATGTAGGAACAGGAACGGAAAGGCTTGAGGAAACGATAGGTGGTCTAATTCCAGTAGCTAAAACTGAGAGATTTGATCTTGATACTGCCAAGAATAGTAGAGAGATAAAAAATACACTGAAGCGTTTTAATTCCGGAAAAACAAATATTCTCGTTGGAACACAAATTTTGGCAAAAGGATTAGATTTTAGAAATGTGGGACTAGTAGGTATAGTTTTAGCAGATTCTTCGCTTAATATTCCAGATTATCGTTCACCTGAACGTACATTTCAATTGATAACACAGGTTTCTGGTCGTGCGGGCCGAGAAGGAGGAAGGAGTAAGGTTATCCTCCAGACATATCAACCAGAAGATGATACGATAAAGAGAGCAGCGGAGAGAGATTATATTGGATTCTATAAGCAGGAGCTATCTCACAGAAAGAACATGAACTATCCACCTTTTTCTGATATTATCTCTGTGACTTTTGTCGATAAAAAGGGTTCAAAAATAGAATCTAGCTCTACCTTAGATTATGCATGTGACTTTAGAAAGTATCTTCTTTCTATGAAAAATTTGCCTGCTGATACGACCATTTACAAACCAAAGTTTGACCTACAGAGAGGTGGAGCTGACAGGAATAGAGTATATTTCATGATAAAAGCTCCAAAAGGTAGCAGAGGCGGTTTTATTAGCGCTTACATGAGGTATAAAGAGCTTATGATGAAACATAAGAGTGCCTGTCATATAGAATTAGACATAAATCCATATGGAATAATTTAGATATATTTCAAAATTGAAGGGAGTAATATGGCATTAAGAAAGATAGTAATAAGAGGAGATGAAATTCTCACTAAGAAGTGCAAGCCTGTAACAAAGATTACAGACAGATTAAGACATCTGTGCGAAGATATGCTTGAAACTATGAGAGAAGCAGATGGTGTTGGTCTTGCAGCGCCTCAGGTTGGAGTAATGAAAAGGATATTCGTTTGCCGTCCTGAGCTCGACAAGTTCGAACAAGAATATGTAATGATTAATCCGGAGATAGTTGAAACTGAAGGTGAACAAGAATCTGCTGAAGGATGCCTTAGTGTACCAGGCTACATAGGTATGCTCAAAAGGCCCGAATACGTTAAGCTTAAAGCGATGAATCTTGACGGAGAAGTTGCTGAGTATGAATTTTCTGGATTTGCAGCAACATGCATAATGCATGAGAATGATCACTTAAATGGAGTAGTTTATCCAGATATAGCAGAAGCGATATATACAACCGAACAGTATAATGAAATGATGGCAGATGTAACATCAGAAAACGAAGAGGATGATAACTAAATGCGGATAGTATATATGGGAACTCCTGAGTTTGCAGTTCCTGCTTTAAATAGCTTAATAGATGCTGGTCATGATGTGTTGATGGTTGTCACTCAACCAGATAGACGTGGCAATAGGGGAAAAGTAGTTTTTTCACCTGTCAAAGCTTGTGCTATTGAGCACGGGATAGATGTCCGTCAACCAAACAGTATAAAGAATGAACCAGAATTTATAGAGGAACTACACAGTCTTAAGCCAGATATTATTGTAGTATCTGCTTACGGACAAATTCTTCCGAAGTCTGTACTTGATATACCTGTTCACGGCTGTATTAATATACATGGCTCTATTTTGCCTGAATATAGGGGGGCTGCACCGATGCAGTATGCTATTCTCGAAGGGAAGGCTGAAACTGGTGTAACCATTATGCAGATGGATCAAGGTCTAGATACTGGAGATATAATAAATATTGCTAAGGTTAGTGTTGATAGGAAGGATATCATTACTTTATCTAAAGAACTTGCGGATTGTGGTGCTAAGCTCGTGGTTGAAACCATAGAATTAATATCAAGTGGTCATGCAACATACACAAAACAAGATGATTCAGCTTCATCTTATGCACACATGATCAGCAAAGAAGACGGATATACTGATTTTAGTTCATCTGCAACTGAAATCGACAACAAAGTACGTGCTTTTAAGGCATGGCCAGGTACATTTACTAACTTAGGAGATAAAACTCTTAAGTTATTTGAGGTTTTACCGGTTTCTGATGTTAATGATAATGATGAATATGGCATGATAACAAGTATTAACAAAGATTATTTTACTGTTAAATGTTCTGAAGGAACACTTGAAATCAGAGAGGTTCAGCTACAAGGAAAGAAGCGAATGAATGTTTCTGACTTTTTAAGAGGAAATAAACTAGAAGTTGGAATGCGTTTAAGATAAATATTGGAGGTAAAAAGAGATGTTTGGAGGATATTATTCATCTATGATTGTGCTGATTCCAGCGATGATTTTTACGATGATTGTTCAGGCTCGTATTAAGCGTGCTTTTTCGACGTATATTGAAATTGAAAACAGTAAAGGGATTACAGGGTATGATGCAGCTCGTAGAATGCTTGATGCCAACGGGCTTCAGCAGGTGCCAATCAATATTCTGAATAGCGATGCTCTTACGAACTACTATGATCCTAGAAACAACACTGTCAATTTAAGTTCTGAAATATATAATCAGGACTCTGTTGCATCAGTTTGTATCGCTTGTCATGAGGTGGGCCATGCTATTCAGCATGCAACTGGTTATGCTCCAGTTAAGATGAGAAACGCTCTAGTACCAGTAACTAATTTTGCACAGAATGCTTCATGGCCGCTAATTTTACTCGGAATATTCTTATCTTCGACGACTCAGTATGGAACTATGTTCTTCAATATCGGAATCCTGTGTTTCGTCGCTGTTGTATTATTCCATCTGGTAACTCTTCCTGTTGAGTTAAATGCTAGTAGCAGAGCTCTTACTCAGATGAGAACTCTCGATTTAGTTGATGACGCAGATTACTCGGGAAGCAAAAAAGTTCTAAGTGCCGCGGCGATGACTTATGTTGCAGCACTTGCAACTGCAGCATCTGCACTGATTAGGATTCTCTTAATTAGAGGAAACAGAGACTAATGAACATAGACTGGTATGCTGCATATCATGCACTTCATGATACATATTGCGATAATTCATATTCAAATCTTGCTATTAACGAAGCTCTTAGGGAACACGAAGTATCCTCTCAGGGCTTCGTTCGTGTTATGACTAAAGGAGTAATTAGAGACACTATTCTACTTGATTACAATATCGATAGATTCGCAAAGAATGGAGTTAAGGGAATCAAAACTAAGAATTTGATTATCTTGCGTATGGGTATGTATGCTATCGCAAAAGTAGACTCGGTTCCCACTTATGCTGCGGTAAATGAAGCAGTTTCATTGGCCGGAAAAGTTTCACCAGGTGCAAAAGGTTTTGTCAATGGTGTACTTAGAGCATTTGAAAGGGAAGGCGGGAAGCTTTTAGTTCCTTCTTCCAATGATAAACTAAAAGAGATATCGTTTAAGTATTCTTTTCCTTATAATCTGGTGAGGTTTCTTAGCAAACAATATGGTGAAGATGAAATTGAAGGAATAATTAAAGGCTTGTATGATATACCTGAACTTAATATAAGAGTTAACTCCAATAAGTGTACACGTGAAGAACTCGTAAGGAGGCTTAGAGAAAGAGGGATAAAAGCTCGAGAGAACGTTCTTTCCCCAAATGGAATTATCATTGATCAAGGAGCGGTTTTAAGCACTCCAGAGTTTAGCAGAGGTATGTTTACCGTCCAGAGCACATCTTCCCTTAGATGCATAGAATTGCTCAATCCTAAGCCGGGGGATAAAGTGCTAGATATATGTGCAGCACCTGGCGGGAAGACTACAGCTATGGCGGAGTTTATGAGAGATTCTGGAGAAATTCTAGCAAGTGATATACATGAACATCGTGTAAAACTAATCAGAGAGCTTTCGTCACGTCTTGAACTATCTTGCATTGATGCTATCACCATGGATGCTTCAATCCTTGACGAAGATATGAAAGAGAGATTCGATAAGGTTCTTGCAGATGTACCGTGTTCAGG
>NZ_CALHTQ010000084.1 GCF_938039775.1 uncultured Mogibacterium sp.
CCCTTTCCTTCTTCACTTGTTACGTAGTTTTCATTAACAGCAGTATCAATAAGTTCACTTATTGTACAAAGACTGAGTTTCTCAACATCTGCATCCTGAAAATTCTTATCAGCCTTTGCTGTCTCATAAGTAAAGATACTAATTACAGCAAGTACCTCCGCCCCAGCTTCACGAAGTGCTTCGACTACTTCTATAGAAGATCCTCCAGTCGAGATAAGGTCTTCAACAACGACAACCTTCTGTCCTTCCTCGAGTCTTCCTTCAATTCTGTTGTTACGTCCGTGAGATTTTGAGCTTCCTCTTACGTAGCCCATAGGCTTTTCGAGAATATGTGCGGAGATTGCCGCGTGAGCAATTCCAGCAGTGCTAGTACCCATGATTACATCGCATTCAGGATACTTCTCTGCAATGACTCTAGCCATCTCCTTCTCGATGATATCTCGCACTTCTGGTGATGTGAGTGTAAGTCTATTGTCGCAATAGATTGGGCTTTTGATACCGCTAGCCCATGTGAATGGGTCGTTCGGACTTAGGAAAACAGCCTTGATACTGAGTAGTCCCTCTGCAATCTGCTTTGATTTACTCGCTGAATTAGTCATTGTTAATCTCCTCCATACAAGTTTTATATGCTCTAACAGGGTCATCTGCCTTAGTGATGCTCCTGCCGATTACTAGATAATTTGAGCCCATTTCCTTTGCTCTTGCAGGTGTTGCAACTCTGTTCTGATCGCCCTTTGCATCTCCAAGTAACCTTATTCCAGGTGTTACAGTAATGAATTCCTGTGAAGTTCCCACATGAATCTCTTCTGACTCCCATGCCGAGCACACAACACCGTCTAATCCGGCAGTCTGAGCATTTCGCGCATAAGCCAGTACAATGTCCTTAAGCTCTCCGTCAATCTTTAGCTCACTGTTCATAGTTTCCTGATCTGTCGAGGTAAGCTGAGTAACCGCAATAATCTCTGGCCTCTCACCACCTTCTGAACCCTCTTCAAGCCCCTCTATAGCTGCTCTCATCATCTTGATTCCGCCTGCCGCATGAACATTAACCATATCTGCACCCACGGAAGCGAGTACCTTCATTGCACTCTTAACGGTATTTGGAATATCGTGGAGCTTGAGGTCTAAGAATACTTTGTGACCTCTCGACTTAATCTCCTTTACAATCGCTGGGCCTTCGCCGTAGAAAAGCTCCATACCAACCTTGACATACAGCTTCTTACCTTCGAATTTATCAAGAAACGAAAGCGCTTTCTCACCATTAGGAAAATCGAGTGCAATTATTATCTCTGGCTTCATCTATATTACCCCTCTTATCTCTTCCAAATTCTTTATTCCTAGCTCATACATCCTCGGCTGTAGCTCGCTAATTATGCGCGGCATCGTCCACGGATCTATCAAATTAGCTGAACCGATTTCAATAGCAGTCGCACCAGCCATAATCATCTCCAGGACATCGTCAGCGCTCTCTATACCTCCGATTCCTATGATAGGAAGCTTTACCGCATGAAAAACTTCATTTACCATGCGCTGTGCAATCGGTCTAATTGCGGGTCCAGATAGACCTGCATATTTCATAGCTGTCACTGTCGTTCTAGTTCTGAGGTCAATTCGCATAGCTTTAAAATTGTTTATCAAGCTGATTCCGTCTGCGCCACCAGCCTCGCAGGACTTCGCAATCTCTGCTATATCAGTTACGTTAGGCGTCAGCTTCATAAAGATTGGCAGATTGGTCACATCTCTAACAGCTCTCGTAATCTGCTCTGACATCGCTGGGTCAGCGCCAAATGCAGATCCACCATGCTCTACATTCGGACAGCTTATATTGACTTCGATTATGTCAGCATATCCCGACGCATCGAGCTTTGATGTTACCTCGGCAAACTCATCGATACTGAAACCACTTATATTCACGATTAGAGGTCCCTGGTAGATCTCTTTCAATGCTGGTAAATCTTCTTCGATTACACGGTCAATACCCGGGTTTTGAAGGCCTATGGAATTGAGCATACCGCTTGTGCACTCAGCTATTCTAGGCAGATTATTTCCATATCTCAGTTCTGCTGTGGCACTTTTAGTCACAACACCCCCTAGCACGTTTAGGTCGAATAACTCCCTGTATTCCTGCCCATATCCAAATGTTCCACTCGCTGGCATAACCGGATT
>NZ_CALHTQ010000085.1 GCF_938039775.1 uncultured Mogibacterium sp.
ATAGTTACTGTCTTGAACATACCGCCGTCGCCATCCCAGTTGTCATCTTCAACTACTGGTGTGCCAGTGATAGTTGTTCCGTCGAAGCTGAGTCCCTTAGGGAGTCCTTCAATCTTTGTCTCCATCTGAGCATCCTTGTCGAGGCTTGTTACTGTAGCTGGTTTGATTGGCACGCCCTGTGTCCACTTAGGTCTGCCTGGCTCATCGAGAACTGTCTCAATTACCTTGCTATCTACCTCTACCTCTGGAAGCTCCTCTTCTGCATCAGGAGCTGGCTTCTTAACGTTAACCAACACGATTGCCTTGCCCTTCTTGTCGATTCCATCTACGGAGAACTCGAGCACTGCCTTGGTCATGCCAACCTTTGACAGATCAGGCTTCTGAACGACTTTAACCTTTACGGAGCCATCGTCTGGAATGTTGCTGAACTTAGCCTTGTAATCCTCAAGTGTTGGAGCCTTACCATCTACATCGATTGGCTTCGCATTTACTCTCTGAGGTGAAAATGCTACTCCACCATCCTCGTCATCATCCGCGATTCCGTCATGGTCTTTATCTCTGTATATCCAATATGTGTACTTTCTAACCAGTAGCTTACCGTTCTTCTTAGCCTTGAACTTCATAGTAACTGTCTTGAACATACCGCCATCACCATCCCAGCTATCGTCTTCAATGACTGGTGTTCCAGTGATAGTTGTTCCGTCGAAGCTGAGTCCCCTAGGAAGCCCCTCGATTGTTGTCAGCATCTCTGCATCCTTGTCGAGGCTAGTCACTGTCGCTGGTTTGATAGCTACACGCTCAGTCCACTTAGGTCTGCCTGGCTCGTCGAGGACTGTCTCGATTACCTTACTATTTACCTCTACCTCAGGAAGATTCTCCTCAGGTTCAGTGGTTCCTGGGTTATCGTTATTTCCACCTGTATTCTCAACAAGCTGCTTGTCTGCCTCTGTGCCAGATAGCTGGAACGTTACGAACAGTGCTGGTGGTGCATTAGGGTTCTCATCGTTAACTACTGTGTACTTAACCTTTTTATTTACAGGCTTCTTATCTGTTGTGTACTCGTAGCGATGTCCTTCCTTTGAAACCAGACGCACCTTAACATTTTCAAACTCGAACGCTGTCGGTGCGTCGACAACCTGCTGGTCATCGATCTTGCGGTCATCTACTGAATCCATCTTTACAGAGTCTATCTTGTACCACTTCGAACCGTCCTTGCTGTACTCAAGTCCTACGATATAGTCTCTGCTGTAACGTCCAACTAGGATTCTGAAGCTGTCATATGATAGCGATTCCTTGTGAACCACTCTCGCCTTGATGACCTTCTTGTCACCGTATGCCTTGAGGTCACTGCCATTTTCGATTGCATTTCCGTCCTCATCTGTGATACTGAGTCCGTTTGCTGCAAAATCATTCCACGAAGCTTCCGATACTGTTCCGTCCTTCTTAACAATCTTTGCCTTAAGCTCAGAGAAATCAACTGTGCTACCAGCGTTAACCTCTACTGTCTTGGTCTTAGGCGATACGATTGCAACTTCCTTCACATCTGAGTTAGTTCTGTGGTCATTAGCAGACTTGCTGCTAGCTTCCTTGGTCGCTGCAGAAATTCCGCTCGCACTGACAGTAGCACCTGTTACGCTATCGAACATCTTCTTACCCTCATAGCGGTCACCCATGTAAGCCTTTACTGTTCTCGACATGAGTGTGAGGTCAGACTCTGTGTTCTTGCCAGAAAGTCCGTTAAGCATACTTACATACTTATCTCCAAAGAGCTCCTTGACCTTAGCCTTAGGATCACTGCTCTTTCTAATAGCTTCAAAATACTCACGGTATAGTCCCATCTTAGCGATGTTCCAACGACCTTCCTTGCCCTTTAGGAAAGGTAATACGCGCTCTGCCTTACTTCTAAATGGTCCCATATCGTCGCGATAGTCTTCGCCTATTCCGACTCTTAGGCTATCGATCTCGCCGTCCTTAACTGTTACGTAAGTCTTGATTCCACCTGGATTGAGGTATCCGATACCAATTCCCGTGTATTCTCCATCCTTTAGCTTATCTCCTGGATAGTGCTTACGTAGTGCTGCATCAACATATGCTGGTTCTCCAGTCTCAGGGTTAACTGCTGGAGTTGTGTTATCTGTGCTTGGCTTAGTGTCTTCGCTTGGCTTGCTCGGATTGCTACTAGCATTTGTTACGTTAGACTTGCCAGCACCTGCAAGCGCATTCCTTACCGCATCGATAATTCCACGGCTAGAATAAGTAGCACCAGAAACTGTGTCCACGCTCTTGCCTGGACTTCCTAGTAGTCTACCGATTACAGCCTTTGCACGGTTAAAGAAAGGTGCATCGTCGCTGTGCGAAAGTATGTCTACGCTAGTAATATTACCGCCAGAAACGGTTACACGAACTCTAATCGGACCATTGAAGCCCTGACCTGAACCAGTGTAAACTCCGTCATTTAGATTAGCACTTCCAATAGCAAACGAACCTGCAGCATTGCCCTTTCTGCCCTTAGCAGCTCTAGCATCTTTCTTGACTGGCGTTACCTTCGCCTGCTGCTTCGATCCAGCCTTGCTTAGAGCATCAGCAACTGCCTTCTTAATCGCATTCGAAGAGATAGTCGCTCCCGAAACAGAGTCAACGTTTACATTGCCACTGCTCAGTATCTTGCCTATGACAGCTTTCGCCCTGTTAAAATACTCTGGCGTTTCTGTCTGAGATACAACTTTGATATCTGTCAGCTTTCCCCCCTTAACGGTGATGCGAACAGTAAGGGGCCCACCGTAACCGGTTGCAGTACCCTCGTATTCTCCATCCTTGAGGCTATCTGTGGAAACTTCAGAACCTATCGCCTGAGATTCCTTGGCAGCCTTCTCTCTAGCAGCGTTGTTCTTCTCTACGACTGTAACAGCCGAGTATGCCATCGCAACCGTTACAGCTGCGGCAACAACAAAGGACAGCACCCCCTTGAAACCTGTAGTCTTCATCTTTCCTCCTGTGAGTGAATAGTATTATATTTATAAGTTAAACTTATATTACAAAAGTTAGTTCAATTGAACTAATGTATAATGTATTTTAATGCAAATAGCACAAAGTTGCAATAATTTTTTACACCAATATATTTACTTTTTTTGTCTAGAATTTAGGGGTAAAAACACAACTTTAAAAGAGTGGGCACAAGGCCCACCCTTTTAAAGTGTGTGTGTAAAAAAAAGGAATTCAAGCTTATGAATACTCTAATCCTACTACATTGTACCATCGATATAGTAACCGAATGGTATGACTCTTTCGAATGCGATTTTCTGCCAATCTTCCTTAAAGTTCTCAATATCCGTTAGGAAGAAGCCTGGATCCATGAAACGAATAATTATGTAATTCGAATTCTTCTGGTCCCATGCATTGCCACGGCTGAAATCGATTCCATGACCTGTATTCTTAGTTACGATTGCTTCGAGCAGATGTGCCGTAATGGAATTAATCGGTACAGACATATCTGGCTTATCGAAGAAACCCTTCTTATTTTCGCTTGTGTATATAGCAAAGTTGTTGATAGATCCGCCTGCAACACAGACAACCCTCTTGATCTGATCTATATCTACCTCGTGCTTTGCACCTACAATCTTGTTACCGCGAAGCTTAATCTGCTTCTCCTTAAGCGAATGCCCCAATGTAACATCTATGCTACCGATGTTATTAGGGAATTCCTTTCCAAGCTTATGAGCAGCGAAGGCAACGAGCAGAGTCTTGGTCTCCCTTATGTTATGTCCTTCATAATGCGGATTAGTGTCCAGCGTTATATCAATGCTCTTCTTGAGCGGATCTACACTTGTGAACATAAGCATATAATTGTCGTTAGAATTACAGTATCTCGTATGATGAATAGTCAGAACATCATCGAAATCAATCTCGAGTACACCTTTCTTCTTATGTGTGTAAGTGCAGCCATCACTACGCACCTCAAGGGTATAGTTAGGGTTCTCAAATTTCACAACATCGGTATCAAATAAACTAATCATGTAGTTCTCCTTATATCATCTGATATCTATTGACTATGTCCATGAATATGTAAAGATAATCGTTTTAACGTTTATTTTACTTTACGTCGTAATTATAAGCCTATTTTGCCTATATGTCTTTAGTTTTTTTCAAAAAGTGAATATTAGTGCGAAAATAGTGCAAATTTTTCCGTTTTTTGGTACTTTTTTGCCTTGTGCTATTCACATTCCGACGCTCTTATGAAGCTTTTTGATTTCTCAGGCATATTAATCATTGCGATTGAAACCATAACTAGGATGATCCCGATGACACTCCACGGACCTAGCTCTTCTCCGAAGAGGAATGTACCAAATAGCGTCGCTGCGACATTTTCCACCGAAGATAAAATTGGCGCATACGACACATGTTTCAGTCTAGATATTGCGAAGCCATACATGAAATACGGAAGAGCCACTGAGGTAGCGCCGTTGATGATGCTGATTATCGCTAGTTTTCCATCCACATGAAACTCGCCGATGCCTACAATTGGTCCATATATAAGGAGTGCGATAAGGCCAAATACCATCGTGTAGAATGTCATCCCTACTGGCTCTTCCGACTGACCTCCAAGCCTACTCGTAATCGCTAGGCTTGCAAAGCAGAATCCGCATATAAGCCCCATGAATATTCCGTATAGCGATAACTTCCCAAGGTCGAACACCCCTCCTGTCGCCGTAAATGTAACTCCCGTGATAGTCACGCACATGGCTATGACTTTTTTGAAGGTAGGCTTTTCCTTAAATATAAAGAACGACATAATCGCCACGGTTATCGGCGAAGTGTAGACCAGTACTACTGCGCTTGCCATACCGAGTTTACCTATTGCCGTGAAATACGCCACGTTGAATACCGCCTGTGTGATAACGCCCTGTACGCAGGCTATCTTGAAACCACGTCTACTGAGTTTGAAACTCTTTCGCCCTTTCATGATCATGAACGGCAGGATGACAAGAATCGCACAAAGCACTCGCAGGATTGACATCGTCACTGGCGGGATGCCGTACGCTCTATATAGATGTGAATAAATTCCGGTCGTGCCCCAGAGGGTGCCGGAAAGCATGATGAAAATTGCTCCGTTCTTAATCATATTATTTCTCGCTCAGTTTAGTTATCGCCTGGTCATACGAGATAGAGAGCGCATCATTGAAGCTGAACTTCTTCCAGAGCGACACGTTGTTCTCCTCTCTATTAGTACTGAAGATGATGGCTTTATCGAGCTGGGCAAATGAATTTGTGAATGATTTACTACCATCTGCATTTGATACGGTTTTGCCGTTTCTCTTGTATACATCTGTGATTTTACCATTATCATCATGTCCAACGACGTTAGTTAGAGTTTGGACGAGTTCAAGCTTTGAATTCTTCATCGTATACTTGTGTATATTGTAAAACATGCTATCGTCGCCGTTTGAATCATATATGTACAGAGTATTTGCCTCTTTGCCCTTGTATACGACATATGAAGTTCCCGCTGCAGCTTGCTGGTCTGCAAGCTTGCCATTATATGCACCTTCATTAAAGCCATCGTAGCTGAGCTCTGCAGCTCCCTTACCGTTATATGTATAGATATGCATCTGTGCATCAAACTCATTATTCGCTGTGAAGAAAAACAGCTCCGGAATTTTATCTCCATCTACATCACATAGGGAAATCGGTCTATCTATGCCTCGGCTATTATATGTATCCTTGCCCGGAACGGTCTGCCAAGAGTAGGCATTGATAGCGCTCTGATTCTGCTCTATAACCGTCTTGTACGCTTGGTACGCAGCCTTTCTCTTCTGCTCTAGCTTCTCTGTCACACTTGCCTTTGACGGTTTCTTCTCTTCTTTCTTAGGCTCTTTCTTGCCACAGGCTGTAAGTGAAAATACGAGCATTAGAGATATTAAAATAGTGAAAAGAGCTCTTATACGAATTTGCTTGTTCATGGTGTTCCTCCTTGTATTAACTTCACAGCTCTTGTCTTAGACTTTCGCAAATTTCCGCCATTTCTAGCATATCTTCTTCTGGAACGAGTTCCGCAAGGTCATATTCGAGCGGATTATCGGATTATTGTCTCGTAAATTATACCATAGTTGAGTTCGGTGTTTGGCAAGTCTGGTTCGGTTTCTTTGCTATATGCATACGAAAATGTTATTTCGACTAGTCAGTTGAAAATTGCTGATATGAGGTTTATTCTATAATAAGAAAAAATTGGTTGCATACTTAGAGGTATGGGTCAGGAGGTTAAGATGTTATTAATCGGAGTAAGAGCGGATGGAAACTGGTTATTATCGCAGTGGAATCTTACGTATGCTACCGGCTGGGAGGGCATTTGCAAGGCTGCTGCCAAGATGTATGACTACTACGATAGCAATGAGATGCCAGTTGAGATATTAACGGATGATCATCTAACAGGTGCTCATTCGAAGGATGACATCATGAATATAGAGGAAGCTGGCCATCTAACGGTTAGGGGATTTTCGACGGTGTTCAAGCTGCCACTGATGATTACTTTTTATAACCAGTCTAAGACTGTGTATGTCAATATCGCGCAGGCTACTGAGGAATTTGCTTATGCTGATTACGAGAAGTTTAATAAGTCGCTATGTCAGTATCTCGATAGTGTTGAGATGGCGATGTGTGAGTAGGTCCAGATAAGTAAGATATTAGATAGG
Source organism: uncultured Mogibacterium sp. (assembly GCF_938039775.1). The sequence continues at coordinate 6,687 of NZ_CALHTQ010000085.1, forward strand.
TTAAGGAAAAAATCAGGCGTGGCCTGATTTTTTTGTTGGTATGTTATATGACGCTTGTGACTACACCTACTGCGCTACAAGTTCTGTTCCGCTCCTCAATATGCTGATATAGTCATTATAGCTATATACTTTGTTCCTGTCTTGGTTATTGACCAAGCTCAGTATTCCAAGTGCCTCAAATCTAGATACTGCAGAGGCTACCGTGTTGTATGACAAGGACAAATCCTTAGCGGTCTTTCCTATCTCTATGATCGGATGAGCTTCTAAGTAGCTGAATACCTTTATCATGGTCTCATGCGTTCTTTTAGTGTACTTTTCTGCCTCTAACCTTTCTAGATTAGAATTCCTTATAGCAATCAGTTCATCTGCGGTTTCTATAGCTGATTGTCCACTCACATAAATCCCTTCGATAAAGAACTTAACCCACTGCTCATAGTCACCACTCTCTCTTACCACTGTCATTCTGTCGTAGTATTCGATGCGATTTTCTTTTAGATAGAATGATAGATATAGAGAAGGTGTTTTTATCACTTTTTTCTCGAGCAAATACAGCACTATAAGCAGCCTTCCCACACGACCATTTCCATCTAGGAAAGGATGGATTGTCTCAAACTGATAGTGAATCAGAGCTATTTTAATCAGATCATCTAGTCCGCCGTCTGTATTCATATATTTTTCCAAGTCTGACAGAGCTTCCTGCATGTATAGAACATCTGGCGGTATATACCTTGCTGTTTTGATAGTTGAACCAGCGCCACCAATCCAGTTCTGACTTTTCCTAAACTCTCCAGGATTCTTTTCTATCCCTCTCACTCCAGATAGCAAGACTTCGTGGGTTTCTAAAAGCAGTCGATTACATAATGGCAGTGTGTCTAATCTCTGTATTGCGTATTTGGTTGCCTTTATATAGTTAATGACATCATCAACATCTGAATTTATATTTTCAGAGATATTTGGATTAAAGATGTCATCTAATGTTGCCTGCGTACCTTCAATTTGTGAGGATAAGAGCGCCTCCTTTTGAACGTACATGGAGATAAATAGATCTATATTGGGGATATGCATCGCTCTATCATCGAGGATGGCTAACACTCTGTATGCTTTGATTAGCTTCTCAGTCAGTTCTCTATCGATTTCTATCTCTGGAATCGGAGGTAGCTTAGACGGATGAAATGAATAATAAGCTAGCTTACCTGATAGCTGCTTTACCGCTTTACCCGCTCTTTCTTTTGTCATCTGTGGTCCTCCTTTTTGAAATAGTAATAAGAATATAACATCTTTATTTCAGAAAAACAATTATTTTTGAAATAAAGATACATTTGTGCAAGTATTGTTTCAAAAAGTAATTGAAGTAAGGGAAAAAATCAGGCGCGAGCCTGATTTTTTGATTTGCTTATAACTATTAACTTTCCTCTTCAGCCTCTGTGGAATCCATGCCACCGCTAAGGATGAACTCTCTAAGAAGCTTGTCGGTCTTGATACTAACCTTTGGGGGTATAAGCTTCACGCCTTCGATTCTCTCAAAATATTCTTTAGCTTTCGTCTTATCGACTGTTTGCTTAAGCTCATTGTATCTACCAAACTCATTTAGATTTGAGTCATTGAGCTTCAAACTCATAATATCCGCGAGCTTCTGTTCATCAAGGCCAAGGTTCAGTGCCATTTGGTGAATCTGATCAGTCTTTGCACGCAGCATGTAATCGTTTATATAATCCCTTAATGTCTTGTCAGGGCTGATATTTACATCACCTCTCTGAATATCATGAAGGAATAGATAAGCATACTTCTGCTCTTCTTGGGTAAGCATAGCAAACGACTTATTAAGTTCAGATTCTGCTCTTTCAACGTCCTCCTCGCTTACATCTTCTGCTCTAAGAAGCTTCAGATACTTGTCAAAACGTGAATTCATATAATCTGAATCGATTACGCCAGTATCCATCTCTGTTATATAGCTCTCTAAATCATAAGGCGCCATGTCATCAAACGGTGGATTAGGTCCACTTGGATCTATCTCCTTATACCTAAGAACTAATATATCATAAGTATTTTTACTAATTGAAACGCAAATTATCTCTCCAGATACTTCATCAGTATATGAGCTCTTATCCCATGTGAAGCCTTGAATTTTCGCTGATTCTAAAAAGATATTTAACTGATTAAAGTCTTTTGCAAACTTCTTTATCGACTCTACATCATCTGGTAATTTCTCGAAATTATCTATTCCAGAATTCGCAAAAATCACGGTAATACTTTCAAATATTATATTTACCTGTACAAGATTTTCGGTTAGATGCTGAACAAACAGACCTAATGGCTTATCTCCAGAATACAGCTTTACCGCATCACTAATATTCTGATCCATAGTATGTGGCTTTCGATAATATCTAATAGTTCCAAAAGGCTTTTCGTGCCCAAACAGCCTATTTGTACGCGAAAAAGCCTGGATAATATTCTCATACTTCAGCACCTTATCTAGGTACAGAGTGTTAACCCATTTTGAGTCAAATCCAGTTAACATCTGATCGACGACAATTAGCAAATCAATCTGCTTTTCGGGCTCTCTCTCGATCCTCTCATAAGGCTTCTTGTGCGCTAATCGTGCAGCTATATCCTTTTTCATTTTTGCAAATGTAGGAATCGTAAAAGATTGCTCGTACATCTCGTTATAGTCAGTTATTATCTCTACGAGCCCATCTTCCTTAATGCGGAAATTACCGTTATTATCAATATTCGAATCGAACAGCGCAGTAACTTTAAGTTTTGGCAACATCTCTTTCATGAGGCGATAATATTTAATTGCCTCATTTATACTACTTGTAGCAAATATTGCATGGAACTTACCATTTCTACTTAAGGTGAGCCAGTTATCTGATACATCTTGAACTACAGCTTTAGTATGGGCTTCTGTCTCATACTGAGAATTAGGTACGTATTCTTCAATTCCTTTGATGCTTTTGCCATTTTCATCTTTGTATGACGCCATTTTAACCTTGCTAGAGTCCATATAGTGATAATATATTTTCCTCTTCTCAGGGTTGTTAATAGCCTCTTCCACAGTTTTTGCATTTGCCTTCATAAGTGCAACGGCAGTTCTAATATCCTTATCCTTGAAGGTTAATACCTTGTATGGATCGAAGCCTAGAACATTTTTATCTCTGATTCCATCTGCGATACTATATCTATGAAGTTCATCTCCAAATACCGTGGTCGTTGTATTCTTCTTTTTCTTATTCTCATCCTGAATTGGTGTACCCGTAAATCCGAAGAATATCGCCTTTGTAAATGTGTTTTTGATGGTAATCAGCATGTCTCCAAATGTCGAACGATGTGCTTCATCCACGAT
>NZ_CALHTQ010000086.1 GCF_938039775.1 uncultured Mogibacterium sp.
ATCTTAAGATGCAGCAGGTAAAAGGCCCTTATAGGGCCAAAACAAACCACCAGCTCAGCTGGTGGTTATGATTATCCAAGTCTACATGAGAACTGAGAACAACCTTAGAATTTGCCTAAAGATATTGATTGATTTCTTGCCATCCAGATATTTCTCTGTTACTTCTACACACTTTGAAATCGTTTCATCAAAATCGTCCTTTATGTCATGAACAGCTTTGCAGTTATACATCACAACCCCATTTTCAAAGTGGTGATAAAAGCTCCTGTAGTCAAGATTGATAGTTCCACAAGTCGCTATCTCGTCGTCTGCAACACACTGCTTCGCGTGACAAAAGCCAGGTGAGTATTCATATATCTTAACTCCATCCCTTACAAGCCTTGAATAGTATGATCTCGTCACAGCGTATGTCGCACGTTTATCTGGAATTCCAGGCGTGATTATCCTGACATCCACACCTCTTGAAGCTGCGAGAGTCAAAGCCTTATTAATTTCGTCCGTGATGATGAGGTAAGGTGTCATAAACCACACGTAGACATCCGCATTGTTGATAATGCTGAGATATACGTTCTCTCCAACATGCTCATGGTCAAGCGGTGTATCACCGTATGGCTGAATAAAACAGCCTTCCTCCTTATTCTCCAGTTTCACCTCCGGCATATACTTGGAATAAATTGCGTCCTTGGTTCCGTGAGTCTTTGTGGCATTCCATATCTCGAGAAACATCATCGTCAAATTATGAACCGCGTTTCCTTCTATACGCACACCGGAATCCTTCCAGTCACCGTAAGGTCTAGTGAGCTTGAAATACTCATTTGCAAGGTTATATCCACCTGTAAATCCAACTTTGCCATCGACTACCGTAATTTTACGATGGTCACGATTATTGAGAAATACGTTGGCTATTGGCACTACGGGATTGAAAACTCTACACTTGATACCTAAATCGTTCAAACGTTTTATAAAACTGCTATCTATAAACCCAACGCTTCCGACATCATCGTAGATGATTCTTACTTCAACACCTTCAGCCGCTTTCTCTGCCAAAATCTCTTTGATTCCCGCAAATGCCGCAGAATCCTCGATTGCATGGTACTCCATAAATATGAAGTGCTCGGCATTTCGCATCGCTTCTTTTTGCGCCACTAAAGCCTCTCTAGCTTCACCATAAAACTCTATATTTGAGTCACTATAAGCCGGGAAAAAAGCTTTTTTCGACACATACCTAAACACATTGGCAATGCCTAGATCTTTTTCGCCTATCTCCTCTAATACAGCCTTATCACCATTAAGTAATGGGAATAGCTCGTTATCGACATTTAAAAATCTTGCCCGCATCTTTCTTGTTGAGCCAGATAGTCCTACCATAAAATAGATTGTCACACCTATGATAGGATTTAGCATGATTAGTACGACCCACGGTAATTTTACAGATGCACTCGTTGATTTGGTGGAAATTGCTATGACGATAGCCAAAGCGACGATTCGGAAAACTGTGTATAGAATAGTATATTTTTCATTTAATTGATTTATAAGCGTAGCAATAAGGAGCACTTCAGCCGCAATCGCTATGACTGCTAGAATCAGCCTACCAATGCTGTTTTTGACTTGCTCTTTCTTCTCATATGTTGCGAATGTCTTGGAAACACTCATACGGCTAGCCCCCCTATCACATCTATTCGTCCCAGAGCACAACCTTTCCTTCTTCTCTAGTCTTATTCATGTCTATGAGCCTCTGATTCTCAGAGCCTCTGAATCTCAGCTGAATATTCTTTAAATCCTGCTCAAACCTGCCATCGATAAGCACGTCAAGCATGTTAAGCATATCGATAGTCACATCTGTGTGGCAGTGTGTACCCTCTGACATAAGGTCTTCTAATACAAAGCCTGAAAATGCCCATATGGTCTTGTTAGGATATGCTTCCTTTACTCGTTTCAAGAACGGAACGAGTACGACCTGATTTTCCGGCTCAAATGGTTCTCCGCCGAGAACCGTTAGACCTGTTATATAATCAGGCTTAAGCATCTCGAGAATCTTATCTTCTGTCTCTTTCGTAAATTCCTGACCATAATTAAAATCCCATGTCTGGGGTTGGAAACAGCCCGGACATCTATTTGTGCAGCCCGACACGAATAGGCTGACCCTTATGCCAATCCCATTGGCAATGTCACAATCTTTAATCTCTCCGTAATTCACTTTATTACTCTCATTTCATTTTGTTAACACAATTATATCGCATATGGCATAACATTTTAAGCTTAAAAAACTATATGCAGTGTCATAATCTACCATTTCGTCGGTAAGTTGCGAAGGCTACGCCTTCTCTCTTTGTAATGTGGCTCAAATTGTCTCACAATATCCCAAAACGCCTCAGAATGATTAGCTTCGATAAAATGTGCAAACTCATGAACCACTACGTATCTAAGGTCCTCATACGGTGCTGTAACGAGCAATAGATTAAGTGTTATCTTACCGAGATCAGGGCGGCATGAGCCCCATCTTGATTTCATCTGCCTGATAGTCACATGCGGAAATGGCACGCGGTAAAGGTGCCTAAATTCATCATATACATCATGTACAACACTCATAAACAGATCCCTTGCCTGTCTGCTATACCACCGCTTCACCACATCTATGCGAGCAGCAGAATTTGCAGGCTCAGGCATTTCTATTAGCAAGGAGTCATCATAGGCTCTTACATCAACCCTAGGTCCTTGCGACAGCTTAACCTCTAATTGCATTCCGAGAAAATAAGCCTTATCTCCGTCAGCATACTTCGATTTCTCTGTCTTGGAACCTCTAATGCGCACAAGTGCATTGATAATAAAAGCGCCCTTGCTGAGTATGAAATCTTCAATCTCAGCCAAGGGCACTCTATGAGATGCTGAGACGTATATCGAGGCATCTGGCCTAATCCGCAGGTTGATATTTCTCACATTTTTGCGTTCTAAAGTGTAGACTATAGTCTCTCCAGATATGCTTACAACATGAGTTTCAGTGCGTATATCGCTTCTCAAATATTGTCTCCTCATATTAATTTTCTCTTATAGGTGGAGAACTCTGTCTTTGATTTCCTGAGTTCTTCCCTGGTTCCAGAACTGTGTTCCGATGTATCCACAAGTTCTTCTTGCTACAGACATCTTATCCTGGTTGCGATTTCCGCAGTTTGGGCACTCCCACACGAGCTTGCCTTCTGCGTCTTCAACAATCTTGATCTCACCGCTAAATCCGCACTCATCACAGAAGTCACTCTTTGTGTTGAGCTCAGCGTACATGATGTTCTCGTAGATATACTTCATAACTTCGAGGATAGCAGGAATGTTATTCTGCATATTTGGAACCTCTACGTAGCTGATAGCGCCACCTGGAGATAGCTTCTGGAAGTCTGACTCAAACTTCAGCTTCTGGAATGCATCAATCTCTTCCTCTACGTGAACGTGATAGCTGTTTGTGATGTAGTTCTTATCTGTAACGTGAGGGATTACACCGAATCTTCTCTGGAGTGACTTAGCAAACTTGTAAGTTGTTGACTCCATTGGTGTTCCATATACAGAGTAGCTGATATTCTCAGCAGCCTTCCACTCAGCGCACTTGTCGTTGAGTCTCTGCATAACCTTTAGCGCAAACTCTCTTCCCTCATCAGTTGTATGGCTCTTGCCTACCATGCGGTAGCACATCTCACAAAGTCCAGCATATCCTAGTGATATAGTTGAGTATCCGTTGTAAAGTAGCTTGTCGATTGTCTCGCCCTTCTTGAGTCTAGCAATCGCTCCATACTGCCAAAGGATAGGTGCAACGTCTGAAGGTGTGCCGAGAAGTCTCTCATGACGAAGTCTTAGGGCACGGTGGCAAAGTTCTAGTCTCTCGTCTAGGATTTCCCAGAACTTGTCCATATTTCCATATGATGAACAAGCTACGTCAACGAGATTGATTGTAACAACACCCTGGTTGAATCTACCGTAGAACTTGTGGCTTCCGTCAGCGTTCTTCTGAGATTCTTCAACTGTCAGGAATGATCTGCATCCCATGCAAGTATAAACGTTGCCCTTCTTGAGTTCCTTCATCACTTTAGCAGATATGTAGTCTGGAACGAGTCTCTTAGATGTGCACTCTGCAGCGATCTCTGTCAGGTGCCAGTAAGGTGCATCCTCTCTAATGTTGCACTCGTCAAGAACGTAGATTAGCTTAGGGAATGCTGGTGTAATCCATACACCCTTCTCGTTCTTAACGCCCTGCATTCTCTGCTTAAGAACCTCTTCGATGCAGAGAGCTAGGTCATCTCTAGTTCTTCCCTCTGGAGCCTCCTCAAGGTGCATGAACATAGTTACGAATGGAGCCTGTCCGTTACAAGTCATCAGTGTGATGAGCTGGTACTGGATAGTCTGGATACCACTCTTAATCTCGTCTCTTAGTCTATCTTCAACAACCTTATCAAGTGCTTCCTGAGTTGTATCGATACCTGCGTCCTTGAACTCCTTCTCAACCTTAGTTCTGATTTTCTGTCTGCTTACATCAACAAACGGAGCTAGATGCGCTAGTGAGAAAGACTGTCCGCCGTACTGATTAGAAGCAACCTGAGCGATAATCTGCGTTGTAATGTTACATGCTGTGTAGAAGCTATGTGGCTTCTCAATAAGTGTCTCGCTGATTACAGTTCCGTTCTGCAGCATATCCTCTAGGTCGATAAGGTCACAGTTATGCTCCTTCTGTGCGAAGTAGTCGGAATCGTGGAAATGGATGATTCCAGCATCGTGTGCAGCAGAGATTTCCTCTGGAAGAAGGATTCTTCTAGTGAGGTCCTTACTTACTTCTCCAGCCATATAGTCTCTCTGTGTGGAGTTGATAATAGGGTTCTTGTTGGAATTCTCTTGCTTAGCTTCTTCATTATTAAGCTCGATAAGCGAAAGAATTTTGTCGTCTGTTGTGTTGGACTGACGAACGAGGGATCTTGTATATCTGTATGTAATATATGCCTTTGCAACCTCATAAGCTCCGTGCTGCATGATATGCTCTTCCACCATATCCTGAATTTCTTCTACAGCAGGAGAACGACCTAAATCTTCGCAAGACAAAATTACGCTGTCAGTGATTCTCTTAATCTGAACTGGTGTAAGTCTAACTGCTTCTTCAACGGAATTATTTGCTTTGCTTATCGCATTTTCAATCTTGGCTTTGTGAAAAGTTACTTCTGAGCCATTTCTCTTGATAACATTCATTGTTTCTCCTTAACCGAACACCCGAACATATTGATTTATGTGAGTTAATTCTCTTAAAATTAATTAATACACTTTTTAGCGACAAACACTATATCTTGTTTGATGCCCTGCCATTATATCCCATATAATGGGGTTAGTCAATCAGTTTTATACCATATTATTTTATACAATTTTAGGCCTGCAAGGTAGATGTTTCAAGACTTCTATGCTAGTATTTACTAAAATACGAAAAATATTTTCTGCATATTTTTTTATTAAAAGCGAACAAAAGAACACAAGATATTGTGTCATATGGGGAGGTACTACATATTATGAATAATTTCGATTGGTATGCACCGACACACGTCGTATTTGGAAAAGAAACTGAGTTAGAGGTAAGCTCGCTATTAAAAGAATCAAAATGTAATCGTGTTCTTCTCCACTACGGTAGCGGTAGCGTGATACGCAGCGGTTTGCTAGACAGAATTAAAGCTTCGCTCGCGGAAGCTTCTATAGATTATGTCGAGTTGGGCGGCGTTGTAGCTAATCCAAGGCTTTCCCACGTATACAAAGGTATAGATATCGCTAAGTCAAACGAAATTGACTTTATACTTGCTGTAGGCGGCGGCAGTGTAATCGATTCGGCAAAGGCAATAGCATACGGTGCAGTTGCGGACTTCGACGTATGGGATATATACGATAGAAAGCAAATTCCACAATCAGCTCTTCCCGTAGGTGTTGTGCTAACCATTGCAGCTGCAGGAAGTGAGATGAGCAACTCTTCTGTTATCACTAACGAGGATGGTGGCATAAAGCGTGGTTACAGCAACAACTTAGCTAGACCTAGATTTGCGATTCTTAATCCCGAGCTAACCATGACACTTCCTGACTATCAGACAGCATGTGGTTGTACAGATATCATGATGCATACTATGGAGAGATATTTTACATCCGCTGGAAATATGGAACTTACGGATGGTATAGCGGAGGCTCTGATGAGGACAGTTGCAAAGAACGCACTCATACTCGTAGATGACCCTAATAACTACGATGCGAGAGCTGAAATCATGTGGGCAGGAAGCCTCTCTCACAACGGTCTCACTGGCTGCGGAAATGGCGGTGACGATTTTGCTACGCACCGAATCGAACACGAAATTAGCGGCATGTTCGATGTAGCACATGGTGCGGGGTTAGCTGCAATCTGGGGCAGCTGGGCTAGATACGTTCTAGATGATTGTCTACCTAGATTCAAGAAATTTGCTATAAATGTATGGGATATTAAAGACTCTGGAGATGACCGAGAAGTTGCTCTTGCCGGTATCTCGAGAACTGAAGCTTTCTTTAAACAAATCGGAATGCCTATTTCCCTAAGAGACTTCGGTTTTGAGCTAACAGATGAAGTTATAGATGAGCTTGCAGAGAAATGCGAGAAAGCTGTCGGTGGCAAAGTGGGTGCTGCCAAGGTTCTTTATAGAGATGATTTTAAAGAAATCTACAAGCTAGCTTACGAAGAGAGATAGTTTAATGTCGGATATAGACATGAAAATGCGCTCCAAAAGGAGCGCATTTGATTTGCCTTATAATTATAAGCCTCTACTGGTGACTAGGCACCTCTAAATAGCTGTGCGCGTTTTCTTTCTTATAAACTTCTACATTGCATTTCTTATAATATCAAAGATCAATATAGCGAAGCAGTACACCCCTAGGAGCACTTGATTCCAACGAGGCATGCGTTTTTCGGTATAGCTCAGATATACGTTATATACGATTTCAAACAAAATAAAAGGTATAGTCGTAAATATAAACGGATTGGCATGAAAAGCCTCGCTAAATCTGAACTGCAAGATATTCACACACAGAGTCGTCGTGCCGCATCCCGGGCATTTGTATCCGGTTATAGCTCTGAAGACACATGGTATATATATGTGTGTCATCCTCAGCCAGACATAGTAAACGACTCCTAGTATTACAAAAGGAGTCGTTTTTTTAATAAGATAGTGCAGAAAATCGCACTTTTGATTATTATGCGATTGTAGCATACTTATTTACTTGATCCTGCATGATGCTGTAAGCAACGATTGAAAGCCCAAATATCATCAGAAGAACGTACAGAAGTCCAGAATTACCATCTCTGTCATTGAATCTATCGAGCTTTTCACCCATGCAGTAAATCCAGTAAACTCCGTATATTCCACATGTTATAAGCGAGAACAGAAATACCATTCCGCCAGATGTAGCATTTCTATCGCCAACAATTTCATTTACATCATCATTTAGAACAATCATCCAATAAATGCCGTAAATTCCGCAAGTAATAAGCGAGAATAAGATACAGAGTCCAATTTCTCTTCTTGAAATAGGTCTTGTATATTGTGCATAACCATCACCGTTCTGATAATTATTTTGTTTCGTGTTCTGATCCTGAAAATTATTTTCCATTTCTCTCTCCTTAATACTCTTAATAATTTCTAGCGCCCAAATATTATAACATAATGCTTTGTTTTTTCCACGTGTATCTCAGATTATTAATAATTGAAAAGAGGGTATCTATACTGTGAAGTGCACCTCAAAAAATTAGTTTGTGTCTAACTTTTGGGGTACACTTCAACAGATACCCTCTCTCTATTTCTTTTCTTTGTTATAAACAATTCTAGCATATATAATACTAACAATTATTGTCAATCCTAAAGAAGTTAAAAAAATTTTTTCAGCTGCACTGCTAGAAAATACGAGCCAAGAAAGTATAGATACTATGCCCACAAGTACTTGCAATATACCAGTAAATCTGTTGCTTTTCTTCCAAGTCTTATCGTTATATTCAGCCCAAGAAATCCGTACTCCCACGACAGGATTTTTAGGAACGAACATACATATAACTCCAACTATTATGGAAACGATAAACGCAATCAACAAAAAAACTTCATAACTACTCATAAGAACCATGCTCCTTTTAGAATAGAGTCGTTTAGCTAAAACTCCTATAACTAGTTAATTATCCTCTTAACTTCCAATATGCTCTTGCCACTATATGTGGTCTTTGTACCGGGTCTATAGAGATCAATCTCACAAATGTCGTGAGACGGATCCATAGCGTGTACTATGCGGCCATTTCCAGCATACATAGCTACATGTAGCCTTTTATTTCCTCTACCAAAGAAAATTATATCTCCAGGTTTCATATCATCTACTGATACTGCAGTTCCTCCGCAGTTGTCATAAAGCGTATTAACAGATCCCATCTTCCAGTTGTATCCATACTCTTTGTATATGAGTGTAATAAATGAAGCACAGTCACAACCATTTGTAAGACTCTTGCCACCGAGAATATACGGCTTACCGATGAACTGTTTAGCAAAAGATATGATGCTCGTTCTCTTATCTTCTGCAACCTTGATATCTCTTTCAGTCTCCGCCTGGGAGATTGTCGCTTTAGTACCAGTCACCGTACCCGAATTATTATCAGAGCTGATGGTCTTAAGTGTTGCTAACTTAATCGATGTGCTACCTATATATCTTTCGTTTATGGCATCCGCTTTAACGACAATAGTCGATACCATTACTATCATAAGTAGTAATTCAGTAACGACTATCACCTTAATATTCTTAAAAGCTGTTTTAAGCTTTGATACCATGCGCGTTTTCCCAATCCTTCCATTTGAAACAATACCTAGTCAGTATTATATTATCACAAAACGTCTGGTATCGCATGTGTAGTTTTTATAGAAATTATTGTTGGATTTCTTACTGGAATTTTTCCTTGTAGTGATCCCTAATTTCATCCATTATCTGAACGCACTCGAGGGTTCCTACGTAGTTGCCCTCGGCATCGCGAACTGCCCTATAGCTAACGAGAACCTCATTTTCTCCTTTATTCATCCACACCTCAACCTTATCCTGTGCTCCTGATTTGAACGAAGATATGATGCTGCGAACCATAGGTTCAATCGTTGGTGGGTGGCAAGTGTAAACTTCTCTATCTAGAGAGCTGATAGGTCTCTTGAAGAGTTTCTTCTCTCCATTGTCATTGTAGTATCTGTTCATGTCTACATGGTCAACGAACGTCAATTCGAGCGGAATCGTATTGAGCATAGCCTCAAGCTGGTATGGAGTCATGTGACCTAATGCAAAGATAACTTCATCATTTCCAGCAGCTCCGTTCTTACCTTCCTTAGCGGCTCTATGCGTATAATCTTCCTTCGACGCCTTCTCCCACTCTGCTGGCTCTTCCTTAAGCAGGCAGAAATCGTATTCCTTGAGGTCACGACCAACTTCCTCCCACTCCTCATCCTTGAAGAACTGTACGCAGATTGGGAATAGGATATTTGCCTCTTTGAAGAGCATTTCATCTGCTCTCTTAACTACAGCCTTAGACTTCTCAAGCCACTCTTCATCAGATAATGTTCCGTCAGTTACACGTCTTAGCTCGTCTCTGATTTCATCGTCAACTGTCCACATTACATCAGATGGCCCAGTTACGTCATATCTGCTCTTGAGTATTGTGTAGATGATGTCGCCCTTCTTAGCGTAGTGAATCGATACTGCACGAAGTTTGTTCAGCTCTTCGGTTATAACCGCACGATCCGCACCCTCTTCAAATAGCTTATTCACTACTGCGATTTGCTCGGCAATACCTTCGTTCTCAAGAGTCAGCACATTTAGAGGATGTCCTGGTTCTGCGATTAGGGTCTGTGCCTTGACTTCTGCTTCCTTACGGTCATTGGCACCGTTCATTCTTCTCTGTGCTGCCTCCTTAGATGCCGCCACAGCCTTCTCAGCATTCATGACTTTCTCCTGCTTAGTCGAGCCGTGGAATAGTGCTGAATGAACGTCACAAAGCTTCTGAACCTCCTGATAAGGAACTCCACTTCTAATTAAATGCTGCTCTGCATTTGCAATTTCAAGAGCATCAACCTCTTTAAAATTTTCCACGAACTCTGCTCTTACAGTCTCGAGATCCTCACCATTTGTAAGTCTCTCGATATAGCTGCGAAGAAGAACTTCCCTCTCGCTAGCATTCTTTGGCTTCTTTGAATCTTCCTCTACCGGTTTCCCTTCACCCTGTGCATCAGTTCCTTCCATAAATGGCGGAAGTTTGCTTGGGTCGATTCTTCCGTCCGCATCGAGGAAGTTCTTTACAAAATCAGGAACCTTATCCACATCTACAGTGCCATCTTCTCTTATGTAAGCCTTTGCAAAATCAGGGATGTTGAGTTTGCTAATATCGAATGCTGGTTTTGCAGGCTCTTCCTTTACTTTAGCAGGCTGAGCCTTCTCCTTCTCCTTCTTCTCTAATTTAGGAACATTTATAACTTCAAATCCCTTTTCTTCAAATAGGTTCACGATTGCTTCCAAATCAATTCCCTTAATCTGGGAGCCCTTAGGAATTGTCATCACTCTTCCCATTGTATTTAAAGCAACTGGATTAGAGATATCCTTAAATCCAAGTTCAATCATTATATCGATTACTTCTGGATACTCTGTTGCTAAATCGTGTACGTTTTTCTTCATGTCTAATACTTTTGCAGCCATTTCTATTTCCTCCTTCGAAAATACTCTTATCTTTTTATCAGTCTGCGTCTTCGTCAGGCGTATTTACTTTAATTTGTTTACTTCAAGTTGTATATACATTATACATTAAATGACTCTAATCTCCGTAACAGATGTTACATTTTTGAATAATTCATAAAATTTCCATATTAATTCAAAAACGGATGTATCTGCTGCACTCACTAGCGTTACCACAGTACCGCAAATGATGCAAAATCTACATCCGTTTTATTTTTATGCTTTCGCAACGAAAGCGTTATAAATTGCTCTTATAGCCCTCTGATAATCAGATTCTGATACACCCACCTGCACGCTTATACGTTCAGGAGCATGGTCGATAAATCTAACATTTACGTGAGCACTTGATAGCGCTTCAAATATCTTCATCGCTACAGAAACCTCTCCAGAGATATTTCTTCCGACTATAGAAATCGCTGCAATACCAGTAGAAATCGTAATTTCATCAGCATCTGTTGCAGAACGTAGTCTCTCTGTCAACTCTTCCTCGCAGCATGCTACACTTGCCGAACCTACAATAACAGAGAATGAGTCTAATCCAAGCTGCTCACTTTCCACAGCGATGTTGAACTCTTCGAGAATGCTCTGAATTCTGTCACGATATTTCGCATCGTCGTTGAGTTTCTCGCGCTCGATAAGAATGGATGAATAGCCCTTCTTACCGGTTATACTAGAGATTTCTAGAAGGTTCCCATATGAATCAGCATTCTTAACGATAAGAGTACCTGGCTTCTCTGGCTCTAGTGTGCTCTTGATATTAATCGGAATTCCGCACTGGCTTACAGGTCTAACTGCATCCTCATGCAGCACTTCTGCGCCTCTTAGCGCTAGCTCCCTTAGTTCCTTATAGATAATTACAGGAACACTAAGTGGCTGCTTAACGATGCGAGGATCTGCCATCAAAAGGCCAGGAACATCTGTCCAGTTCTCATATAGGTCTGCCTTTGCAGCGGCAGCAACGATTGAGCCTGTGATATCAGAACCTCCTCTTGAGAATGTTACTACTTCTCCTGCTTCATTTGCACCGTAGAAACCAGGGAATACTATATACTCGTGATTTCTGATTAGATTCTGAATATTAGCTCTTGTAACGTCAGCAAGAAGCTTACCATCGCCATCAAATCTGATTACCTCAGCAGCATCTATAAAGTCAAATCCAAGCTGCTCAGCCACAAGCTGTGCAGTTATGAATTCGCCCCTGCTGGTCAGGTAGTCTCTGTTACCAGTAGCCTTATATGTATCTACAATCTTATCAAAGATTTCATCTATATTAATCTTCGAATCTAGCTCAAGCGCAAGGTTCTTGAATCTCTTTCTCGCTAGCTCCAGCTTGCTGTCAAAGCTCTCTGGATTATCATGCGCCGAAAGTAAGAGGTCAGTAATCTTAACCTTCTCATCGTCATGAACACCTGGCGCTGAAACCACTACATAGCGACGAACCTTGTTCTGGCGCACAATCTCTGCCGCATTTTTGATGCGCTCAGCTGTCGCAAGTGAAGAACCACCAAACTTAGCAACTGTGAGCTCTGACTTATTTCTAAGTGCAGGTGCAATATCCTCATTCTCGATTAGCTTGATATCGTATGGTGTAGACTGGTATACGAAGTAGTTCAGCCAATTTGAAAATAGCAAGCTGCCGGAGGATCTCCAGCGAACCACAGGAGTTTTTGAATCGTCGTCGTCAGGGAAGTAATTTACAGGTATTTCTGGATTGATTCCTGCATTTTTATCTCTCACGTACTCCTTGAGTAATGTATTCCAGTCGTACTCGGTATGTCCTGTCACAAATATCTGCCTATCGTTGTCAGATTTAACGCAGAACACACCACCTTCCTCAGATGTGGAAAGCAAGGTAATTCCTGGAGTCTTCTCTATATCCTCTTCGTTCACAGTAGTATTTCTAGACTGCGGCACATAAAACTCGTCGTCAAAACCTCGGAAAAGCATACTGCGCTTAGTTTTGAGAGTATGCTTAAACACTCCGGAAAGTTTCTTAGGCAGCTTCTTCTTATCTATACCGTAGTGATAATAGAGGCCTGCCTGCGCACCCCAGCAGATATGAAAAGTGCTGTGAACGTGAGTCTTGGACCACTCCATGATTTCACATAGCTCTTCCCAGTAATCAACCTCTTCAAACTCGAGAAGCTCAATCGGAGCTCCCGTGATAATCATTCCGTCATAATACTCGTTCTTAATATCATTAAACGTCTTGTAGAATGCCAGCATGTGCTCTTGAGATGTAACGTGAGGCTTATGAGTTGCCGTCTGTAACAATTCAAGCTCGACCTGGAGAGGCGTGTTACTGAGCATACGTGTAATCTGTGTCTCTGTGTCAATCTTTGTGGGCATCAGATTGAGGAGAAGTATGTGAAGCGGACGCATATCCTGCGTCATAGCACGTGTATCCGTCATTACGAATACATTTTCATTAGTAAGCGTCTCTATCGCCGGCAAATTATTTGGTACTTTAATTGGCATTATTATCTCCTCCCAAATCCCCTTTTATTTCAGCTCAGCTGCGATGGCGCACCATTCGCCCCGTTTAGCTACCGCTAGCCACTGAAAACCGTTATCTCTTAGTACTTCTAGTACCTTGTCCTGCTGATTAGTTAGTATACCAGACATTATGTATCTTCCGCCACTATTTAGGTGATTACGTATATCACCAGTGAGGCGAATGACGAGGCTTGTAAGTAGATTTGCCACCACTAAGTCAGCTTTAAAGTCTACTCCCCCTGTCAAATCAGCTTTTTTAATCACTGCATTATGAACATTGTTAGCCTTGAGGTTTTCAATCGAAGCTGTAACCGCTTCGTCGTCAATGTCTATACCAAGTACTTCACTAGCTCCGAGTTTGCTAGCTACAATAGACAAAATTCCCGTTCCACAGCCCACGTCTAGCACTTTATCGCCTTCCTTGATATATGTCTCAAGAAAATCTGCGGAAAGCGAAGTCGTCTCATGAAGACCCGTTCCAAATGCCATACCCGGATTAATACATATAACCTCTCTATCATCAAATTCACAATCATATTCGGACATATCTATCCACGGAGGTGTAGCTACAAAACTATATCCGAGTGACGCTGGCTTAAGGAACTCCTTCCAGAGGTCTTTCCACTCCTCATCGTCGCGGATATTTACAGCAACCTTTAATGAACCGAGATCTGCACATGTGCCAAAAAATCCTTTTTTTACATTATCTCTAACGGTTTTAACAGCTTTCTTAACTACATTGATAGTATTATCAGCCTCTTCATTAGCTGCTGCATATACGACGATGCTAGGATTCTTGTTACTCTCCCTATCGAAGTCCTCTGGTGCCAGGTAATCTGTTTCTCCAAGATGCTCATTCATAAACGACGCATCGGAGGGATCGTTTACCTCAGCAGTATCTATTCCCTCACATATGAGCGAGGCCAGTACCGGCTCTATCCCAAGTTCTGATACTTCAATTTCTATTTCGTAATATTTCATCTAAGTGTCTCAATCTCTCTTGCGTAACCTTCAAGGTCTTCATGCGGTGTTTCTAAAATGCATGGAAGCCCAACAACATGTGGATTATTCACCACTTCGAGCATCGCTTCGAGTCCTATCTCTCCATCACCAATCTTCTCATGTCTATCCTTTGCTGCACCCATTGGGTTCTTACTATCATTAATATGAAGTGCACGAAGTCTATCTAAGCCAATAATTCTATCGAACTCTTCAAGCACACCTGCAAAGTCATTCTTTACATCGTAACCAGCATCACTGATATGGCAGGTGTCTAGGCATACACCTATCTTGTCTCTGAATTTCACCCCATCTATAATCTGGCGCAGTTCCTCAAAATTTTTACCGACTTCACTTCCTTTTCCTGCCATTGTCTCAAGAAGCACTATAGTCTGCTGGTCTTCCCACATGACCTCATTTAGTGTATCGATAATCATTTGAATCCCGAGCTCACTGCCCTGTCCAACATGACTACCTGGATGGAAGTTATAATAATTCCCAGGAAGGTACTCCATGCGTTTTAGGTCTTCTGCCATACAGGTACTTGCAAATTCTCTCACGCTCTCCTTACCGGAACAAGGATTGAGTGTATACGGCGCATGCGCAACTAGCTTGCCAAAACCGTGCTCATCCATAATCTTAATCAAAGCCTGAATATCAGCTTCATCAATAGCTTTGGCCTTACCACCTCGTGGGTTTCTCGTAAAAAAAGCGAATGTATTGGCGCCGATCGATAGCGCAGCCTTTCCCATGGCTTCAAACCCATCCGAAGTTGATAGGTGGCATCCCAAATATTTCTTCATCTATAGTCCCTTTCTATCTGTTTTCATCCAGAAATGCTCTAATATCCTGTAACACTGATTCAATATCTATTAAAAATTCTCTTGATGACAACCTTAGTGCTCCGTGACCTAGCGACATCTCCTGTACTAGTGCATCTGACGATACGACCGTAACACTTTCACGCTTACCAATCTCTTTTGTAAGTTCAGCAATGTATGCATCTGCTGTCTCATTTTCCTTAGTATAAACTATGTCTGTATCATTAATTGTATATTTTCTGCCGAAACTATACGGCACACGATATGCGTCAAAAACTATCGTCATCTTACAGCCGAGATAACCGCGGTAATTCGCAAGTATATTAACGAGGTAATCTCTCGCCGCCCCTATATCAGCCTTCGAAAGTGCCTTCATATGCTCATCAGCATTTATCAAATTGTATCCGTCTATCACGAAATGCGAATCTGGAGTTGCTACTCTCTCTAGTCTATGTAGCGACCGTTTCTGTTTATCCATAGCGCGGTATTCTGCCTCGGAAGGTTTTTCCTTACGCTTTGTAGCTTTGTCACGCGATATGCTTCCGTATGTTTTCTCAAATATAGCTAGAAGTTCAGCATCACTTGCCAGCTTGCGACCAGCCACCATCGTCTCAGCCCTTGCCGAACTACTTTCAGTGTTCGATTTATCACCTGACTCAAGCACATACGGAAGATGCATGTAATTCTGCACCTCATCCCATTTGACAGTTTTACCTGATCCGTGATGACAGAAGATAGAGTCTCCAGTTTCGACTTCATCTTTGTCTGTATCATAAACAGAATCTTCAATAACTTCCTCTTCATTGTGACAGAAGTCATATCCGATGAGCATACAGCTAATACGACCTCGTCCTCCAGTGTATGATGTAAGCTTTCTCTGATAGTCAAGGAGCAATGCTGCCGGAGCCTTTCCATTAAGAATCGACATGTCTCCATCTACTTTCGGTTCGTCAAACGTCCCTGAGCCATTCTTAATATCTGTCATAGCCATACCGATATTTGCACTTGGAAGGTTTATCTCGAAGCTGAACCAAGGCTCGAGTATGCGGCATCTAGCCCGCATAAGTCCATTTCTAACGGCTCTGTATGTTGCTTGTCTAAAATCTCCACCTTCTGTGTGCTTCTCATGCGCCTTTCCAGCGGCGAGTGTGATGTGTACATCAGTTAGAGGTGCTCCTATCAGCACACCGCGAAACATTCTCTCATCAAGATGCGAAAGAATTAGATTCTGCCAATTTCTTCCGAGAACATCCTCTGGGATTTCGCTATCTGTGACAATTCCACTTCCTCTCTCTCCAGGACTGATAATCAGATGAACCTCTGCGTAATGTCTCAGCGGTTCGAAGTGTCCCACTCCTTCAACTGGCTCTATCACCGTTTCCTTGTAGATTATACTTCCTGTCTCAAAGCGAACACTGTACCCGAATCTCCTCATTATCTGCGACTCTAGGATTTCCTGCTGCACTTCTCCCATAAGCCTTATATTCACACCACGAATATTATCCTCTAAATCTATGTGTAGCTTAGGTTCTTCCTCTTCTAGCACTCTCATATCTGAGATGAACTTGTTTTGATCTACATGATCAGAAGGAACAATTTTATATGTAAGAAACGGCTCGATTACACCATTTCTTGCTTCATTCTCTGCCAATGCACCAAGCCCATGTCCTGCTCTCGATGAGCCTATACCAGTAATAGCACAAATGTCGCCTGCAGAAACCGAGTCTACCATCGAATACTTCTGCCCTGAATATATCCTTATTTGGTTGACCTTCTCATGAACAATTTCACCGTCACTATTTCTTACAGCAATGCTATCCCTCACTTTAAGAGTGCCGTTCATAACACGTACA
The DNA here is from genome assembly GCF_938039775.1 of uncultured Mogibacterium sp. The sequence goes on from NZ_CALHTQ010000086.1 coordinate 16,931, forward strand.
AATGAAAGTCTTTCATCTCTCTGGTCGCGTGCAATTTTATAAACTAGTGCACCCATTCTATCATCTTGGGTTATTCCATCATGAATCTCATCAAAACCATAAGTATATGTTGAGAGTGCATCCATGAGCCTATCAACACCATCTAAATGAAGTGCAGATCCAAATAGGCACGGAAATACCTGACATTCGCATATTGCCTTGCGAACTCCCTCTGTCGGTAACTTGAGCTTTTCCAAAAACTCCTCTGCAAGTTCTGGCGAATAAAAAGTTACACCATTTATAAATTCTTCATCGTCCTCACTCATACTAAAATCGACAAATCCCTCTCCAAGTCTGCCTTTGATACGGCTAATCTGCTCTTGTCGATCCGCAATTGCAAGATCCATCTTATTAACAAATACAAACGTCGGAATATTTCTTGCCCTAAGCAGTCGATACACAGTTTCTGTGTGCCTCTGTGGTCCATCCACACCACTGATAACTAGAAGTGCATAATCTATAACCTCGAGCGCCCTCTCCATCTCTGCCGAAAAATCGTCGTGTCCCGGAGTATCGAGTATAGTAATTTGACTCTCCTTCCAGCTTAGCCCAGCTTGTTTTGAAAAAACTGTAATTCCACGGTTTTTTTCAACCTCGTAATTGTCAAAAAACGAGTCTCCCTTGTCGACTCGTCCTATTTTTCTTATTGTCCCAGCAGAGTACAGCATGGCTTCGCTGAGCGTTGTCTTGCCCGCATCTACGTGAGCCAATATTCCAATTGTCAGCTTTTTGCTCATGCTTCCTCCTTCTGAAAATTTTTACTTCCTTACAAGACATTACCTAGATCACATAGAACCACTCATCTTGCTTACGTTCTTTTTCCTGCCCTGTCTTATGCGTATGTTTATCATATACCATCTCGAGAGTCTTAATTGTTACTGTCGTGTGCGGATCTACAGATTTTGTTACAAACGCATTTCCGCCAATAACAGCACCTTCTCCGATTACAGTATTTCCTCCAAGCACCGACGCGCCAGAGTAGAGTGTTACATTGTCCTCGATAGTAGGATGCCTTTTCGTACCATGGAGCTTCTGCCCAGCCTTAGTAGAAAGTGCACCGATTGTGACACCCTGGTATACCTTCACATGTTCACCGATAATAGACGTCGAGCCTATTACCACACCAGTTGCATGGTCCATGCAGAAGTACTTTCCAATCGTTGCACCCGGGTGAATATCCACACCAGTTTTTCTATGTGCATATTCAGTCATAATTCTTGGAATCAGTGGCACATTAAGCTCATGTAGCTCGTGTGCAAGTCTGTAAATTGCAGTAGCATAGAGCCCTGGATAGGCAAGAACTATTTCGTCCTTGCTATTTGCCGCTGGATCACCCTCATATGTCGCAAGAATGTCAGTATTGAGATATTCTCTAATCTTAGGGATCTGCTTAAAGAATGCTTTTACGATTTTCTTCGCTTCCTCCTGCCTCAGCGCTATGCAAGTATCTTTAAACTCTGCTCTATATAATAGAGCTTTCTCTATCTGTTTAGTCATCATGTACATTACATCTTCAAGTATTACCAAAATCTTTTTCTCAACGCTGTATGTACGATAAGATTTCTCACGATAATAGCCTGGAAGCAGCACCATCATAAGCTCACGAATCATTTCCTTGATAGCCTTAAGGTCAGGAATTTCAGACATTCTAATCGTATCGATATCACGATTCTGCTTGTAATCAGTCAAAAGCTGCTCAGCTAGTTCGCTCATATCCTTGTCAATTTCCTCAAAGCTGCTCTTGTCACCGGTATGGCAAGGTTCTACCATCATTACATCCTTATCCAATTTGCTCTCCTCTCTACACTCCTCATATGTACATCAAATACAATCATTTGTTTAACTCTCTTATATATTTGCTCATGCACGCCTTCTACAGTTCAGCACCACACTCCATACAGTATGGTGCTTCAGGAGGCACTTCAACTCCACACTCTGGACATACTGTAACATTGGATTTATCTACGACATCCATAATTGCTAGCTCTACGCCATCGCGGAGCTTTTCGACAATCCTATTGGCATAACTCGAAATCTTAAAATTCTGACAGCTAAACCTGACATTGCTTGCCGTCATCTCAAGTAATGCAAATACATCATCGTAATCTGCACCTTTTCTAAATACGAGTGATATCGTGTAAGGTGTAGGTTTATTCACTACTAGTGATATGAAGTGACGCTTTTCATAATAAAGCACTGTATAAAGCTGTTCATTGGTGTTGATTCGAGCTCCATCAATAGGTACCCCCTTGTCGTCTGCGATGACAACGTAATCACCCACAAAGCTAAACGAACTCGCCTTTGATGCTTTCTTATTTACGACAAACATGCACTCTCCGGTGCATTCTAGCTTAGTAGCTCCCACATTTTCCTCCGTAAATTATCTAGTATCTAATCAAGTCTAGTCTGCAATTGCTTCTACTAACGCGTTCATATCTGAGCACACTGATTCGGCTCCGATATTTTCTAAAAACTTCCTGCTTCTGAACCCCCAGTCTACACTGATGCAGGCAAGTCCAGCATTATGTGCAGTTTTAATATCTACCTCTGTATCTCCAATGTATACCGCTTCACCTTGCTCAAGCCCCATGAGCTCAAGCACCTTGAGTGTCGCATCGGGATTAGGTTTTCTCCTAATTGTATCATCCACTCCCTGTACATATTCAAATACGCCAGGAAAATATCTCTCAGCGAGAATCACTGCTGCCTCATGCATCTTGTTGGAAACCACTGCAGTTCTTACTCCTCTCTCTCTAAGAGCATTGATTGCTTCAGTAATTCCTGCAAAAGGCTGTGTCTTCTCATCACAGTGCTCAGGATACCACTCTTCAAACGAGGCTATTACAGATGCAAGCTCAGACTCATCACCTTCATATGATGACTCTACACCAATGCGGTCTACATCTTCTTCACTATATCCAGCTTCAGTTGCAAGAGCTCTAGCCATTGCAACCTTGACGCCACTACCAAAGAACCTAGAAGCATCTTTAACACTGTAGTCACACCTATGTCCGTTTACCCTCAGTGCATGATTGATACTGTCTTTGAGATCTGTAATCGTATCAAGAATAGTGCCATCCATATCAAATATTGCAGCCTTGTACATTAGTTCCTTATACCTTTCTCAAATGCAGCCCTAACTGACTTAATGGATACTCCCAGCTCCGACGCAGTCAGTCTAAGGCTCTCATACTCAGGATATGTAAAAGTTTGTCCTGCAGCAGTAGAGACTCTCTTCGCCTCAATTGGCCCAAGCTCTGTTTCTACCACGACCTTAGTTCTTGTGAGCTCCTCGCGCTGTACAGGAAAGTATCTAACACCTATCGTTGTAGTTTCCGCAAAAATAATCTCGCATAGTCTCTCCCTACTCTCGGCTCTACAGATAACTTCGAGCCTATAAGCAGGTCTATTCTTTTTCATAAATATTGGCGCATAAGATACATCGAGCGCACCAGCATCCATGAGTCTTTCAAGCACGTACCCTAGTTCTTCACCAGTTGAATCATCGATATTAGAGTTTATAACCATGATATCACCTGTTTGAGCTGCATTTCCTACTGACACCTCTTCTCCAAGTATAATCCTTAGTGTGTTCGGACCGCCTATGTTGCGGCTTCCCACTCCAATTCCTATTCTGCTTATATTCATCTCAGGCATCAGTCCGTATGACTCTGCAAAAGTCGAGACAATCGCCGCTCCTGTAGGTGTCACGAGTTCAGTTGGTACTTCAATCTGCTTAAACCTAACCTGTTCATTTTTGTAAATCGCTGATGTCGCAGGTACTGGAACACTAAGTACTCCGTGAGCACATTTAATCGTACCATATCCATCGGAAACGACACTAGAAACAACTCGGTCTGGCTTAATATAATCCATAAGTATCGCTACACTGAAGATATCAACAATCGAATCTAGCGCCCCAACCTCATGAAAATGCACTTCATCAATCGGTTTGCCGTGTACTGTAGCTTCTGCAACTGCAACCTTATGGAACATAGCTTTTGCAAGCTCCTTAGCACCATTTGTTATTCCGCTATTATCTATTATCTGCTTTATATCACCATAAGTCCTATGAACATGGTGATAGCTGTTGTGTTCATGACCGTGATTGTGGTCATTATGAGTCTGGTCGTGATCATGATGTACATGCGGATGATGTTTTTCATGATTCTCTTGTGTATGAGACTCATCACTAGCTTCAATAGCGCGATCTACATACTCGCCTCTACACTTGCAGTAGCCCTTGAAATTCGGTTTCTCACACTTTCCGCAAAGCTTCTTCTTTTTCTTCTTCTTGAGCTTTTTAGCTAGCTTCTTCTCTTCTTTTGATTTTTTCTTAGTCTTCTCATCTTCACAATCGGAATAAAATGTGTAACCATGTCCATGGTGATACTCCCCTTCGTGATTATGAAGACCTCCATGTATATAGAGTCCTCTCCTTGGAATTTCTTCAGGTAGCACATCAACTGGGATATCTGTCCCAGCTTCTAGAACCTCTACATAAGTTCCATCGATTCCGTGTGACTCTCTCTTTACAATGCTAACATCATATCCTGAAACTCCTAGCTTATTGAGCTCACTTCTCAAATACTGTTCGCCATCCGACACCTCAAGAAGTGCTCCTATAGCCATATTCCCGCTGATGCCTTTCGCGCAGTCAAAATAAAGTGTTTTCATCTATACCTCTTATATTTATTTACTTTTTCTATGTTTATAATAGTAGAGCATTGCGCTCTGCGCAATGCTCTTAATCTCGTCAAATCAATACTTTTCAAGTATTATAGCGCTTTTCCTGAGCAGCCGAGAACATTAACAATCTTGTGTCTTACAAGCTCCTTGATATTAGCTCTTGCTGGCTTCAGATACTGTCTTGGATCAAAGTCTGCCGGACACTCAGCTAGATGCTTTCTAACAGAACCTGTCATAGCAAGCCTTAAATCTGAATCGATATTAATCTTACAAACTGCTGAACGAGCTGCCTCTCTGAGCTGGTCTTCTGGAACACCTATTGCGTCCTTCATAGCTCCACCATAAGTGTTAATCATTTGAACATATTCCTGCGGAACAGAAGAGGCCCCGTGTAATACGATTGGGAAACCTGGTAGTTTCTGCTCGCACTCGCGAAGAACATCAAATCTAAGCTGTGGCTTAGTGCCTGGTTTAAATTTAAATGCACCGTGGCTAGTTCCGATTGCGATAGCAAGAGAATCACAGCCAGTTCTACGCACAAACTCTTCAACCTCTTCAGGACGTGTATAAGATGAGTCTTCTGCAGCAACTACTACGTCATCTTCGATTCCAGCAAGTGTACCGAGCTCAGCTTCAACTACTACACCATACTTGTGAGCATAGTCTACGACCTTTTTTGTAATCTCAATATTCTCTTCAAACGGCTTTGAAGAAGCATCAATCATAACGGAAGTAAATCCGCCATCTATGCAAGACTTGCAAGTCTCAAAATCAGGACCGTGATCGAGGTGGAGCGCAATCGGGATATCTGGGCAATCCATAACTGCTGCCTCAACTAGCTTCATAAGATATGTATGACTCGCATATGAACGAGCACCTTTTGACACCTGAAGAATTACAGGGGCATTCTCCTCCCTGCACGCCTCGGTTATTCCCTGAACGATTTCCATATTATTTACATTAAAAGCCCCGACAGCATAACCTCCATCATAAGCCTTCTTAAACATCTCTGTAGTTGTTACAAGTGCCATTAATAACCTCCCTTTCTCGGTTCGAATTTCAAATGACCGTAACCTTCATGATTAATTTACATTATAACACACAGAATGTAGATAAAAAACTATGTGTATAGGCTCAAATATGTTACAATTTAGTAGATATTTTTTGTTAAGAAAGGAATAGTTATGACAGAACAGAGCATTGCAAAAAAAGGTATAATTCTTAATACCGTACTCGTAATTGCTACACTAGTAGCATTCTTGGTAATAAAATTTACCAATCAGTATCTATTATCTTCGTATGGTTACAGCGGTTACTACATGGAGATATACACCGTTCAGAGAGCTACGTTCATTGGACTATTAGTTGTTTCAATTGCGATTATTATTTTCTCAATAATCTTAATGACTAAGAGCAGAAGCAAAAACACTGGTTTTATACTCCTTATTATCGGAGCTGCTCTAGCTGCCATACTAGCTATGCGTGGCCTAATGCTCGGTATCGTAACATGGATTCTATGCGGTGTATCTATCAACCAGTTCAGGAAGCTGCAGGGCGAAAGCAACTTTGAGAGCAATCTCGACTTTGGCGCAGTTGCTGAACTTAAGAAAACTGCTAGTAACGACACACAAACTCAGGCTTCACCTGTTTCGGAAACGCCTGTTCATAATGTAGAGACTGTTGTTGAAGCAGAGGCTGTACCTGCTGAGGCTGAATCCGCACCTGTAGATGTTGCGTACGAAGTAAAAGCAGAGGATGCTACGACACCTCCTGAGAACAACGAAGCATAACAGATTTAGACACGTTATTTGTAAGAACAATATTAAAGGATTATCTGAAGAGAGATATGAGAAATATAGAAACTAAGTTTTATTCACAGGGCTTATATGAGAGGTCGATTAAGCGAATTTTCGTAGTATATATAGCCTTTGCAGTTCTGCGCATTATCCTGTTTTCGACACTTGGAATATCGGTATCAAACAGCATATCGTTTGGTGATACTTTTTTCTTCTATCAAGATTATGCTGCACTGTTCAAGCTGTTTTTCTTGGGATTCGTTTTCTTGCTTTTATTTATTGCGTCCGTAGTACTGTTGGCATCTTGCCTAAATATTGTCGCGGACTTAGACGATAGCCACGATTTAAAGAAGCGTCTATATTTCTACTTGATTCCTATGCTGCTAGATATTTTTGCGGGATTGTCTTTAGCAGGCATTGTCGTTATAAATAAGGCAGCATCGTTTTTAGGTATCATCTTGTCGCTTGTAGAGATTGGCCTTCTCATATGGCTTAAGGTCAGCGCGAACAAAGATACTCAGAATACTACAAGATAATTGGTCAAGGAGCTAATCAATATGAGTATAGCAAAAGGTAATGTTAATATTAACGCACAAGCAGAATTGGTACAGATTGCTCTAAAGGGGCTTCTCTCTTACTCGGGTGTTGATACACCGGAGAGCTATTATTTTGATCGCCCAAGCCTAAAAGCTCTGCAGAAAACTCCTGAGGGCAAAAATTTATCTGGATTAATAATTAATGTCAACTATTTAAAGCTTGATCTTGTATCAACATCTAGTGAGACTTCTTCCCTTTTGTATGAAGCAGAGACAAGGAGCTGGAAGGCGCCGATTCCAATGCTGCTACTTATAGAGAGTGCATTTCTATTTGTGTTAGGACTTATTATGCAGCTAGTCACTGGCTTTATGCCACTTGCTGTTATGAGCTATGGAATTGCAGCAATCGTGCTAATAATTACATTGGTATTTGTCATTCCAACGGGAAATAAGATTGATAAGCTTATTCATAGGTTCTTACTTCCTAGACTTGATCGTTATATAGACATTATTAACGAGCATATAGAGAGATAGCTTTACAATCAGAAATAAGATTAGCAGCCCACATGTGATATCCTGCGGGCTGCTGTTTTTTATGAATTCCACATTGCTACTTCAGATTTCAGCCATGCCTCGAGCTCTTCAAAGCCTTCTCCAGTCTTAGCAGAAACGGGGAATATCTTGATGCTTGGATTTCTCCTTGTTGCATATTCCATTAATTTTTTCATATCAAAATCAAAATACGGTAACACATCAACCTTATTAACAACGAGTGCTTTACACACCTCGTACATGAGAGGGTATTTGAGAGGTTTATCATGACCTTCTGGAACAGATAAAATCGACATATTGAAAGTGGCACCGGTGTCGAACTCCGCAGGACATACTAGATTCCCAACATTTTCAAGCACCAACATGTCAAAGTCTTCATATCCTATCTCATCAAGCCCTTGCTCAGTCATTCCAGCGTCAAGATGACACATCCCACCTGTATGTATCTGTATAGACTTTGCTCCAGTTTCAGCGATAGCCTCCGCATCTACAGTGGAATCGATATCTGCCTCCATTACCCCAATTGAAATTTCAGTACTCAAATCGCCAATTAACCTGCGAAGAGTAGTGGTCTTACCAGCACCAGGTGATGACATTAGATTTATTAGGCATGTCTTCTTAGATTTTAGTTTCTCTCGTACCCTATCCGCCTCTCTATCGTTATTTGCAAAAACGCTTTCCCTTACTTCAATTACTTTTACTTTATCCATCTCTAAACCTCTGGTACTTCTACTTCCTTAATCATAAATTCATTACCACGTATCAAATAAGTATTCCCACTCCCACAATATGGGCAAGTACGTCCATGCTTTACGGTTGAATATTCACGAGCACATGCCTCACAGTAAGTAACTGCCGAAATAGTTTCAATCAAGAGCTCAGCATTTGAAACAAATTCATGTTTTGCAGATGCCCATTTCCAGCAATCCTCAAGATATGAGGGTATTACAGAAGATACCTCCCCAAGTTCAAGGACGACTTTAGAAAACCTGGTCACATTGTTGTCTTCTGCAACAACTTTCAGTTCATCGATAATATGAAATACCACTCCAAGTTCATGCATGAAATTTAACCTTTCTTTCCTGCAATCTTTACTCTCACTGCCTGTTTGATTGCGTATGGGATTATGTGTTTCATTTTTTCTTCGCTAGGTACCATCTTGGAACATTCTGGATGTTCACGATGTAGCTTAATTGCGTCGAATCCACATTTTGTAGTACATACACCGCACCCGATACACTTATTCTCGTCTACGATTGAGGCTCCACATGATAAACATCTTGAAGTTTCCTTCTTGACCTGCTCTTCGGTAAAGGAGATTCTCTCATCTTTAAATGTCCTTGCCAGTGCCTCATTATATCCAATTCTCTCTCTTGGTGAATTATCGAATGACTCTTCGTTTACACTCATATCTTTTTTATTAAATTCAACAAAATTTCTGTGATCTCTCCCTATCGTAAGGCTTGATCGTGGTTGTACAAATCTATGAAGAGACACAGCCCCTTCTTTACCTGCTGCAATCGCATCAATAGCGAACTTCTGACCAGTGTAAACATCGCCTCCAACAAAGATATCCGGTTCGTCCGTCTGATATGTAACTGGATCCGCCTTTACAGTCCCATTTGCATTAAGTTCAACATCAGTACCTTCAAGTATCTCTCCCCACTCTACCTTTTGACCTATACAGTAAATTACGGTGGTACATCTAGCAGTCACACGATCGTTATCATCAAACCTTGGAGCAAATCTGCCTTCGTCATCTCTCACTCTGAGGCACTTTCTAAACGATATCGCTTCACAATTATCTTCATTTTTTGAAATAGAGACTGGTCCCCATCCACCATGAATTGTTATTCCATCACGTTCACACTCACCTCTATCCTCTTCACCGCAAGGCATCTTTTCATATTCTTCAAGGGAATACATATCCACGGCATCTGCACCAAGTCTTATGGCTGTCCTAGCAACATCGCAAGCTATATTACCACCACCGATAACAACCACTCGTCCTTTTAGTTCAGTTGCATCGCCGAGATTAACCCTACGCATAAAATCGATACCAGATATAATGCTATTTGCATCAGCTCCACTGATATCTAGCTCTCCGCCAGACTGCAGCCCAACAGCTAAGTAGAATCCTTTGAAACCTTGCTCCCTTAGCTCTGGAATCGTGATATCCCTACCTACTTCAACTCCACATCTAAATTGGACACCAAGTTCTTTTAGCACATCGATTTCTGCCTCTACAACATCCTTTTCAAGTCTAAAACTAGGAATTCCATTGGTAAGCATTCCACCCATTCTGCGTTCCTTCTCGAATATTGTTGGACTGTATCCCTTTATAGCTAAATAATATGCGCAGCTTAAACCAGCTGGTCCGCCACCAATTATGGCAATCTTTTCCTCAAAATCCCCACACACCTTAGGTATAACCTTATCAGGGACAAATCTTCTGTCGCTGTCAAGATCTTGCTGTGCGATAAACCTCTTCACTTCATCAATTGCTACCGCCTGATCGATAGTCCCTCTCGTACATGCATCTTCACATCTTCTGTTGCAGATCCTACCGCAAACCGCTGGAAACGGGTTCTCTCTCTTTATTAACTCCAGTGCCTCCTTATATTTTCCTTGTGCCGCAAGTCTTAAATAACCCTGAACTGCAATATGAGCAGGGCAGGCCGTTTTACAAGGAGCAGTTCCAGTTTCATAGCAATTGATGCGGTTATTGTCTCTATAATCTATATCCCATTTCTCAGGACCCCACTTCTCAAGTGAAGGCATAGAACTCTTTGGATACTTAACTTCCGACCCGTCCGCTTTACATAGCTTCTGACCAAGCTTAACCGCACCTGCTGGACAGTACTCTACACATCTGCCACAAGCAACGCAATTTTCTTTCTCAACTCTTGCAACATATGATGAGCGCGACATATTTGGAGTATTGAATAGCTGTGACGTTCTTAATGCATAACACACATTTACATTACAGTTGCATATTGCGAATATCTTCTGCTCTCCGTCAATATTAGTAATCTGATGAACAAATCCGTTATCCTCTGCTTTTTTAAATATCTCAAGCGCCTCTTCTTTGGAAATGTATCGTCCACCCTTCTTCGTTTCTACAACGTAATCCGCCATATCACCGACAGCTATGCACCAATCATTAAAATCATCAGCGCAGCCTTCATCGTATGAGCAGTTAGACTTACGGCAAGAGCATGGGCTCGCCGCATACTTGCCTTCATATTTTTCAAGCCAGTGCGAAATGTGCTCAACAGAGATAGAAGTATCTTCCATTGAAATTGCTTGCTCTACAGGAATAACATGCATTCCAACACCAGCACCCCCAGGAGGAACAATTTTAGTGACTCTCTCAAGAGGAAGAAACGTCATCCTCTCGAAAAATCGACCAAGCTCCGGATGCTCATTCATATTGGTCTCATGCATAGCTGCAAATTCACCAACTCCAGGTACAAACATAGGAACTATGTATCTCTTTTCATTCTTAGGATTTGTACCATCTAGATTCTCCCAATTATACTCGAGAATGCCCTGTTCGGACATATGATCTATGAGTTTCCTGCAGTGCTCTTCACCCATGCCCGAAAGCTTATGAATTTCTTCAAATGTCTTTGGTTTCCTCACTCCGAGTTTACTCGCTAGCTCAGCCTCCTCGTCAGAAATTAAAGCTGCCAGCCCCCAATACTCCGGGTCATCTTTTGTAATCTTCTTAAGACCTAGATGCTGTGCAGGTCTATCGGTAATCATCTTAGCAAGTTTAACTATCGGTTCGCGAATGGGACCGTCATCCTTAACACATTCTGGTTTTTTATTTCCGTTAATCTTATCGTAATTAATCATACTGCTCTCCTATAATCACTAGAATCTGATTATGCTGCTCTCGCCATAGCCTCTTCAAAGTCACGTGTACCTTTAAATACTTCTTTTTTGTATGGATTAATGCCCTGAGCTTTTGCTCGTTTAACGATGTATGCAAATATTGCAAGGTTAATAAGAATTGAAGCGATTGCAACAACTCCACCAGCTCTAGGATCAGCGGCAGTTGGGTGAATATTGGACTTCATGAAACCATCTGCGTATAAGCTTGGTATTACGGAGAATCTGCTATAATCTTGGAACATTGGGAATACTTGTGCGAACATACACCAAGTAGCGAGTGTATTGGCACGATTCTGAATCCATCCACCTTTATTCCAGAACATCGCTGCAACAGTTGGTGCTAATAGTAGCGCAAATCCGCAGTACCACGAATGTGTTGGAAGATTTAAATACGTATACTCAAAATTCCAAATATCATAAGCTAGTATATAAGCCCATGTCATATCCGGCCATAGCATATCATCTTTCTTTTTAGACTGATAAATCCCCCACCATCCAGTCATGCAGAATATGTTTATAATGCCTGCAACACCATTTGCTACATTCCACCAGCCACCGTAAAGCCATACACCCTCAGAGGATAACCACCATCTCGTGCCTGTATTTGCCAGTGCAATAGAACCTCTTATTGCACTCTCAAAATCACTACATACCGCGATTACTATATTAATAGCCACGATTACAAACGGAAAGACTTTAAACCATTCAGTCTTTCCAATCCCCTTCTTGTATTTGAGCATCATAAACCCTATGCATCCTGCTGTAGCTGCATAGAGCTTAGCATAGTGGAACCAGCTAGTCATATGAACGTATGTAGGGTTCTTAAGCGCCCAGGAAGCACCATTAGCCGCACCGATATAGATAGCGATAAAATAAGCAGTGAGTGCCGCCGGTAACACGAAAAAGAAAAAACAGCCTCCCGCCTTAGATCTTCTCTGAATCTCATTTGTAATAATAAGTCCTGCAAAAACCATAACCCAGCCAATTAGCTGGTAAAATGAGTTATCACCATAAACCTGGAATAACATATGATGCCTCCTTCAATAAATAATTCGCAATATTTTATTCGATATCTGTGATTGATATCTTTTTATCAATTGTAATCTTGTTTCACGTTGTCCCGCAATTCAAAATATGCTAGTATTTATTCTATATTAGAATATATAGCTTCGTTAATCGAAAGGCACGTTATGAATACAGAACATATAAAAGAATTTATTTTATTGGCTAGCAATCTTAATTTTAGCAAGGCTGCCGAGGATTCATTTATATCACAATCATCATTATCTAAACATATAAGAATTCTTGAGAAGGAACTTGGGGCACAATTATTTATTCGAACCACGCGATCAATTAGGTTAACTGAAGCAGGAATCATGTTTCTGCCTTATGCAAAAAAGATAATTGGACTATGCGACTCGTACTCGAGTGAGTTAGAGCTATTTAGCTCCAGGGATAACAACAAGCTCGTTGTTGGGATTATCTCAAATCCACAGTATTACGATCTTGCAGGGTATATGATTGGATTTATGATTGCTGAACCCGATATAAATTTTAATCTTATAGAGGCAGATGAAATAGGCTTGCTAGAGATGTTCAAACAACGAAAATACAATCTATTTACGGCATTTCCTCCTAGCGAGTTAACTGGGAATTATGAGTTTCTGCCAATGGTTGAAACTAAATTTGTAGCATTAGTTAATACATCTCATCCACTTGCTAATAAAACCAGCCTATCGCTTAAGGATTTGTCTGGCGAGAAGATACTCATACCTGGGAGGAACTCCACTCTCCAGGCTATTATTAAAGATGCCATGATTTCGCAGGAGCTTGAATTTTGTCCTACGTACGAAGGTAGTTCAATAGGAAGTATTGAGCTAATAAAGGCTGGAATGGGGATTTCACTTCATTCTGTTGAATTTTCTAATAATCTGCCATACAATTCAAATATACAGGCTATACCAATTGAGCCAGATATAAAATTCGTATACGGTATAGGACATCGTCCTATAGATGAACTTTCTTCAAGCGAAAAAAAATATTTAAACTACCTAAAGCAATTCGAATTAAAAAAAATATAGATATATGTGATATAAACAAAACATCAGCCTGCAGGTGATATCCCGCGGGCTGATATTTTTAGTCAATGCATTTAGGTGATATGAATCATCGTTTTTATGTTTTTATATTCAGTGCTATATATGAAAATATGGAAAATTTACCTCCTAACACCTTCTCTATTTCAGTTCAGGTTTCGCATCTTCATGCCTGCTTTCTGTCATGATTACGCATTATCTCGCGGTCGAGCACTAGCTCCTTGATGTTAACATTTACGCACTTTACCTG
>NZ_CALHTQ010000087.1 GCF_938039775.1 uncultured Mogibacterium sp.
CCGCGAGCCGCCTGCCGTCCTCGCCGTAGCTCGTGTAGGCGAGGCGGCAGGGCTGGGCGCAGCTTCCCCGATTGCCACTCCGACCGCCGTAATATCTGCTATATTGGCACTGGCCGGAGTAGCATATGCAGATGGCGCCGTGTACGAATACCTCGACTTCAAAACCTAAGGCGCCATCTGATCCGGCCCTGCATATGTCAGCAATTTCAGGCAGGGCCAGCTCACGAGCTACCACTATGCGTCTATAACCGAGCTCGTGAGCTACCCTAGCGCTCTCGGCATCAGTGATAGTCGCCTGCGTAGACATATGAAGTTCAAGTTCTGGTAGTGCTTTATGCACCAGTTCACCAAATCCAATATCCTGAACGATAATTGCATCGACTCCTGAATCATGTAGGAAGGATGCATACCTTAAAGCAGGCTCTAGTTCATCATCGCTGAGCAAGGTATTCATGGTCACATATACCTTTACACCTCGCTTGTGCGCATAATCAAGAGCTAGCACTAAATCTTCATCCTTAAAGTTCTGTGCTCCAGCACGAGCATTAAAAAACTGCCCACCAACATATATCGCATCAGCCCCATTTTCAACAGCTGCAAGAAATTGTTCCATTCCTCCGGCTGGAACCAGGAGCTCAATTTTTTTCTTATTTTTTATTCTACTTTTCTTTCCCTTTGCCATCTTTCCACTCTAAGTTTAGCTCTATTCTTAAATCGACTCTAAATACTATTCATTGTTCGTATCGTTATATTATACACTTTTAAATGGCTTTTATATCATTAACATCATATAAAAAACCGCCCCAACTTAGGGAGCGGCATTGGCTGAATTGTATATATGACAATCTAGCATATATATTATTTTGTTTGCTAAGACTAAGCCTTCTTAGCCACGTATGCTTCGAGACCTGTACGAATTAGTTGACATGCTCTCTTGATATAGCTGCTTTCAAGTACATAAGCAATTCTGATTTCGCTCTTACCCTTGCCAGGTGTACCGTAGAATCCACCTGCAGGAGCAAACATAACTGTCTCGTTGTTATCTCTATACTCTGTAAGTAGGAACATGAGGAAGTCTTCTGCATCTTCAATCGGAAGATCAATCATCATGTAGAATGCTCCACCTGGTTTATGGCAGATAACGTCAGGAATCTGCATGATTTCTTCATATGCTGCATCTCTTCTGCTGCAATATTCCTTATTCATCTCTTCATAATAAGAGCTCGGTAGTTTGAACAGCTCTGTAGAGCCTACCTGCTCAAGCGTCGAAACGCATAGTCTTGACTGAGCTAGCTTGATGATTCCCGTCATGAACTCTTCGTTCTTGGATACCACAAAACCTATTCTAGCTCCACATGCAGAAAATCTCTTTGATACGGAATCTATTACAATCAAGTTTTCCCTAAGTCTATCAATATTAGCGAAGCTACGTGGCTTCATACCATCATATACGTATTCTCTATATGCCTCATCTGCAATAAGCCAAAGATCATTTTCAATAGCGAAGTCTGCAACTACATCCATCTCCTCAGCAGTTAGCGCAAGTCCGGTTGGATTGCCAGGGTTGATACAGACTATAGCCTTTGTCTTCTCAGTAAGAACTGACTCGAGCTTCTCCTTGGAAGCGTAACGATATCCATCCTTCGAACTAGTCGAAATCGGTTTAATAACACCGCCACTCATAAGCACGAATGTCTGGTAGTTACTGTAGAAAGGTTCAGCAACAAGTATCTCATCGCCAGGATCGAGTATAGTTGTAAATGTCATCGTGAGCGCTTCAGAAGCACCCATTGTAACTACAATGTCTGTAGGCTTGTAGTCTACATCGTACTCTCTCTTATAGTAGCCGCATATCGATTCTAGTAAATCAATGTCTCCCTGAGACTGCTGGTACTTGAGAACATCCGCATCAAATGCGCGAACTGCCTCCATAAAACATTCAGGAGTCTTAACATCAGGCTGTCCGATATTGAGATGATAAACCTTCACACCGGACTTCTTAACTTCAGTTGCAATAGGACTGAACTTTCTAATCGGCGAGAATTCCATCGCCTGTGAATTTCTGCTTATTTTCATACTTCGCATCTCTTTCTGTAAAAATAAATAATTATTTTTTAAATTATTTATATTGTAGCACAACTTGTTATGCTTGTACTGATTCCCGTACAAATTATAGTTTTAATTTACTAATCATGCTGATTAAAAAAACGAATAACTACCTAATATTGAGAATATCTGGCTTCTGCCCTGCTAAGTCCGAGAGTCATAATAAATGTAAATACTAAGTAAATTCCAGCCGCTAACACATATGGCATCAGCGTTCCATCGCGATTCACCATTCCCTGAGACACCTTCATCATCTCAGCTAATGTGATTGTTGATGCCAAAGCTGTGTCCTTGATAAGTGTAATTACCTCGTTAGAAATAGGCGGAATGACTATACGGAACATCTGAGGGATTACTACCTTAGAGAGAGTCTGCTTGTTAGTAAAACCAAGTGAGTAAGCTGCTTCATATTGGCCTTTATCGATACTGTTAAAACCACCTCTGTAAATCTCTGCGAAGTAAGCCGCATAGTTGATAGCAAACGTAAGCACTGCTGTCGGGAATGCTTCCATGCGAATTCCTAGCTGAATAGGGAAAAAGAAATAGAAAAAGAAAAGCTGTAGCATAAGTGGCGTCCCTCTAAATACAAACACAAAAGTCTTGCACAGCCATCTTATCGGCACTATCCTGCTCTGTTCACCAAGACATATAGGGAGCCCAAGCGGTAGCGAAAGAATCAAAGTCATCGCAAAGAGCTTGAGCGAAATTATCGCCCCTTTCATCATAATTGGTAAAATCTCACTGATGTAAGCCATTACATTCTCCTTTAAATTAGGTAGTCAATGCCGCTAAGACATTGACTACCTAGACCATATACTAAACAGTAGCGTTTATTTATCATATCCTTCAAATACGACCAAGTTTTTGCCGAACCACTTTTCACTGATTTTCTGTGCTTCTCCGCTATCAATAACTTCCTTGAAAGCCTTATTGAACGCTTTGGTAAGCTTCTTGTCTCCCTTGCGGAAGCCTACTGCATAGTAGTCAGCACCGAAGTTAAATGGCGACTCATATAGCCTATCTTTGTTTTCATTATTGTAAAGTGCATAAACTTCGTCAATAGCAACAGCCTTTATACGTCCAGCCTTCATATCAAGAATAGCTTCATCATAAGTTTTATACTCAGAAACGTTACCTTTGAAATCTTTATAATTGTCACTTTTTTTAATAGCTTCCAGAGCTGCTGAGTCAGCTTGTGTTCCAATCTTGATATTCTTAAGATCCTCTGCACTATTTACTTTTACGTTAGGGTCTAGCGACATAATCAAAATTCTATTCTTCAAATACTTTTTCGACAAAGACATACTCTTTTGTCTATCAGAAGTAGCCGACATACCGTTCCATATACAGTCGATATTCTTGGACTTTAGTTCACCTTCTTTAGCTGACCAGTCAATTGGTTGAAACTTAATCTTAAGCCCCATCTTCTTAGCTACAGCCTTGGCGAGGTCGATATCGAAACCAACTAGGTTATCATCCTTATCTCTAAAACCCATTGGTGCAAATGTGTCATCAAGTCCAACCACAAGCGTACCCTTATTCTTGACATACTCTAAATCAGACGTGGAGTTCGTCCCACAGCCTGCAAGGGCAATTGCAGCAATAACTGACAACATCAGTGCAATAAATTTAGCAACTCTCTTTCTCATCATTTTACCGTTCATTGTTCCTCTCCATTAATCCTTAACTCTTTTAAATAGCTCTGTAAATAATTCTTCTAAATATCAATAACTACCCAACATTCCTAGGTACCATTACTTATCGATTCCCTACTATAATATATGTAGAGATTATTGTATCGATTTGCTTGATGCGTTCCTCTTGACAGTTTTACTTTCGTAATTCACTACGCTAAAGTGCTGCTGTGATGATGTAATATTAACACCACTAACTTTCTGTGTCAACTAGTAATTTCAATTTATTCTGTATATATACATTTTTTATTGTTGATAATTTTTTTATAGTGTTAAAAATACTAATTTGTACTTAAATCAATAATTCAAGTTTATTTTTTGTTTTTATTGACAAGGTATTAAATTTTCTTGTATAATACCAACATTCGTAAAGAGAAATTTAATTGGAGGAACAAAATGTCTAAGAAGGAAGTAAAAAGAGAATCGTGGGGTAGCTCAATGGGCTTTATACTCGCTGCTATAGGTTCTGCCGTTGGACTCGGCAATATGTGGGGTTTCCCTTATAAGCTTGGAATGAATGGAGGCTTTGCCTTCCTGATACTTTATCTATTGTTAGCAGTATTCGCAGGATACGTACTGATTATGACGGAGCTCTCTCTAGGAAGAAAGACTCACAGTTCAATCATTCTTGCGTATAGAGAAATTAGCAAGAAGTACACAATTGTCGGATGGTTCGGTGCTCTCGCGCCATTCTTTATTCTCGGATTCTATTCATATCTTGGTGGATATTGCCTAAAGTACACAGTAGCTAACTTCGGTGATATCTTTGGAGCTAGCTGGGGTGTAAATGGCGTATCTGGTCCTGAGTACTTTACAAAGCTTGCTGCAGACCAGACACAGTCCGCAATCTATACAGCAATATTCCTAATATTGACAATAGTAGTCGTTGCACGTGGTCTATCTGAAGGAATCGAGAAATTCAATAAGGTAGCTATGCCTGCACTATTCGTAATGCTCCTCGTAATCATCATCAGAAGTGTTACGCTTCCTGGTGCATCTGCAGGAATCGCATTCCTATTCAAGCCTAACTTTGAGGTGTTCAGGGGCACAGGCTGGATAACTGTTCTTGCCGCAGCAGGTGGTCAGGTATTCTTCTCGCTATCACTAGGTATGGGTATCCTTGTAACATACGGATCATACATGAAGAAGGATCAGAACATCGAGAAGAGTAGTTTGATTATACCTTTTGCAGATACTATCATCGCACTTATGGCTGGTCTAGCTATCATGCCTGCAGTATTCGCAAGCGGGCAGAACCCGCAGGGTGGCGCAGGACTTCTATACATGACACTACAGACAGTATTTAACGGCATGGGGAAGCTTGGACCAATATTCGGAGTTCTATTCTATGGACTCGTTGTCATAGCTGCTATCACATCATCGATGTCAGTACTCGAAGCTATCATCGGTTCGTTTATCGACTACGGTATCAAGAAGGGTTATGGAAATCAGCGTAAGAAGCTCGCTTGGGGATTTGGACTAGTTTGTCTCTGCATGGGTCTACTCGTTGCATTTGATGGACTTGGAAAGTATCTTCCACCAATGTTTGGAAAGTTTAGCTGGCTCGACGGATTTGATCTATTAGCAGAAGGGTTGTTGATGCCACTCGGTGCATTCATCACGACAATCATCTTTGGATGGATTCACCCAGACATACTTCCTGAGGAAATTCACGTTGGTTCTGAATTCAAGTCTGAGAAGTTCTACAGATTCTGTCTCAAGTGGATTGCACCTGTATTCACCTTCTTCATACTTATAGGTCAGCTCAACACATTCTTCGGACTAAAATTATTCTAAACTTTGGAACTAAGATACAATTTATTATTTTAGTTAACAGTTTCAGCAATTAAATAATATAAAGAAAAACGGCTCTCATCTGAGAGTCGTTTATTTACATCTATCGTCCAATTCCATATATGTCTCTATCCACTATTTCGCGAATATGCATCTTGTATCGCTTAGCTACGCTTCTTGCAAATCGCCTAATATCTCGCATATACTGCGACTGTTTCGGACTAGTTTCTTGCTTTTTGCTAAACTTTTTACCAGTATCCGCAATCTGCTTTTCTCCACCAAATTTAAATTTATTTCTTATCTTGACATCTGCAACTCCATGATACAGCTGTGCTCTTTCTCTGTACAGATTATGTACTCCTATGCTCTGGCTAAGCGGTCTATTTTTGGTAGCTAAATCCTTTGTCGGTCTGTCTATGTATATGACTATACTATTCTCTCGAATTAGCTCTCTGTTAGCTTCATTCAGTATTGAACCTCCGCCAGTAGCAATTACCTGGTAATTTTTAGAACAAACTTCTTTGATTTTCTTGCTCTCTAGCTCTCTAAATGCTTCTAATCCCAGTCTATCTATAATTTGAGTAATCGGACAGTCCTCATCACGAGCAATCGCCCTATCTATATCGACGAAGTTTCGTTTCATCGCAAGCGCCACTTGTCTTGAGATAGATGATTTGCCGCTTCCGGGCATACCAACGGTCACAAGGTTCAGTTGCTCTCTAAGTAGTCTCTCCATAGTAGATGCTGCTAGCGAATAGTCAGGCTCCATCTCTCGCCCTTCCCATATATCTCTAGCGTGTATTCCCTGCCAGATCAACATACCAAGACCACCGATCACATCTATTTCTGCCGACTCAGCGTCTTGAAGGAACTTGGTTCTATGAGGATTATATATGAGGTCAACCGCCATCTCAGCGTTTCCCAGTTCACTCCACTCAATCTCGTAAGCATCAAATGGCGATTCCCCATTGTCTGGAAACATTCCAACAGGAGTTGCATTGATTATGATTTCAGCATCACGCCAGCTCTGATCTTCGTATCGACACACTGAATCATTGCACTTAACACTTCTCGAAACTCTTATGACTTCACGAGCACCAAGTTTTTTTACAGCATACACGGCAGATAGAGATGCTCCGCCTGTCCCGAGTATTGCAACCTTTTTGCCATCAACAGCGCCTGGTGCAAATACTTTCATTATCCCGAGATAGTCAGTATTGTAGCCTCTAAGCTTTCCACCCGGCATGAGCTTGACTGTATTTACAGCCTGTATCGCCTCTGCCTCTTCTGACAGTTCATCTAGATGCTCTATCACAGCTTCTTTATACGGATTAGTTATATTAAAGCCATAGTAGCCCGGCATATGTAAAACTTCATCGAGCCTATTCGCATCGCGAAGCTCGATAAGGTTATATGCGTAGCCACCTATTAGCCCATGTAATCTCTTTGATAGGCTGTGACTTATGCTACCGCCAATCAGTCCATATTTCTTCTCTTCTATGAATAAACCCTGACCATCCCCTTGCTTTTCACCTAGTGCGGCGAGCAGCTTCATAAGGTCAGATTCAACACTATTTACCATAAGCAATCTCTCTAATCTTATCTGCAGCAATCGCTATGTCGTCAAATTCATCTGGTGTCACAGCCTGTGCTCCGTCTGAAAGCGCATATCTCGGACTCTGGTGGACTTCGATAATAAGCCCATCTGCCCCTGCAGCTGCCGCCGCTAGTGATGCCGCTCTAACGAGTGACGATTTGCCTGTCGAGTGACTCGGGTCGACAATGACCGGGAGGTGTGTAAGCTCGTGAAGTGAAGGAACGGCATTTATATCTAGCGTATTTCTCGTATAATTCTCGAAACTTCTTATCCCTCGCTCACAGAGGATTACCTTTTCATTTCCTTCTGCCAATATATATTCGGCAGCGAGTAGCAAATCCTCGTACGTCGATGCATAACCACGCTTAAGCAGTATAGCCTTATCCGTGCGACCAAGCGCCTTAAGCAGGCTAAAATTCTGCATGTTTCGCGAACCTACCTGCAGAATATCTATATCTCTAAACAGTTCTAAGTCTGCAGCATCAACTATTTCGCTGACTAGGGGCATACCTGTAACTTCCTTGGCCTTGACTAGCATCCTAACGCCTTCCTCGCCAATACCTTGAAAATCATAAGGTGAAGTTCTCGGCTTAAATGCTCCGCCACGCAGAATCTTTGCGCCAGAAGCTTTTACCATTGTCGCAAGCTCAATAAGTGCAGTTTCTGACTCAACTGCACAAGGCCCAGCGATAAGCGTCAATCCTTCTCCTATCGTAACATCACCGACTTTTATTAATGTATTTGCAGGGTGATTCTCCCTGCTAGCCAATTTAAATGGAATATTTGTAATGTATTTCTCCATTGTACCGCCTGAATATGCTATATATAAAAAATGGAAATCTAACCGACTTCCATTTCAATTACCATATTATGTCCAAAAGCTTACGCATCTAGCTCTGCAGCTTCTTCTGCAGGCTCTTCTACCTCTGCTTCATCCTGAACTTCTTTGGAAGCCTCTGCCTGAGTCACCTTGGAAGTCACAGCAGCTTCGCAATTTAAGTCTAGTTCAAAGTTTTCAAATGTAAGTTCCTCTTCAGCGTGGTCCTCACTTCTCTTATAAGTGATTAACCCTTCTGCAATCTCGTTAGTTGCTAGGCTTACAGGTCTCTCTGCTTCAACATCTGTAAGAACTGGCTTTCCGTCAATAATATCTCTAGCTCTCTTAGCTGTTAGCACAACAAGTGTATATCTGCTGTCTGTTAGCTTGTTGAGCTCATTAATCGCTGGATATAGCATCATATGATTTTCCTCCTATAATCCCTTCTCGTATTCTCTAACGATTGGCATTATCTTGTCTGGCACACGTCTTCTCTCAGCCATAATTATAGCCTGCAAATCGTATGCCGCATCGTCAAGTTCATCGTTAACCACATAGTAGTCATACTCGCCAATCAGTTTTATCTCATTAAGTGCTTCGTTAAACCTCTTGTCTATTACATCTTCAGTTTCCGTGCCGCGGTTTATAATCCTCTGGCGCAGTGTTGGGAGGTCTGGTGGCAGAACGAACACAAGCACTGCCTGTTCAGGCATCTTCTGTTTAACCTGCAGTCCTCCTTGAACATCAATCTCGAGAATAATATCTCTGCCTTTCTCAAGTTGCTTTATGACCATATCCTTAGGCGTTCCGTAAATATTGTCAAACACCCTCGCATACTCAAGCATTCCGTCGTTTTTAATCCTCTCTTCGAACTCTTCAACTGTTACGAAGTAATAATCTTTGCCATCCACTTCACCTGGTCTCGGCGACCTAGTTGTCATTGAAGTTGAAATCGAGATGTCTACTGACTCAAGCAACTTCTTACAAATCGTACCCTTGCCTGCTCCCGACGGTCCCGAGATAACAAAGAGTTTGCCATCGTTGTGACTCGACTTTCCCATCACTGTCTCCTGTACTGAATATTTGGCTAATATTATACCACAAATACACTTTTCTCTCTAGCAGTATTTGCGCCGCTCCCTGTAAAACCAACCTTGCACGCAGCCACTACTCGGCTCATCACACGATTCTTACATTCGTATTAGACCGTAAGCCCTCTTCTTTCACACAATATTCTAATCTTACTCATGTTCACCCTGTATTGAGTTTATATTTCACTTACTCGATATTCTGAACCTGCTCTCGAATTTTCTCAATCTCAGCTTTTAGTTCGAGCATCCACGAGGTGATATCCATATCATTTGACTTAGAACCTATAGTGTTGGCTTCCCTGTTCATCTCCTGAACGAGGAAGTCTATCTTCTTTCCCACAGTTTCTTCATCGCTACTTATAAATGACCTGAGCTGATCTATATGACTACCAAGTCTCACAATTTCTTCAGTTATATTCGCTTTATCTGCGAATATAGCTGCTTCAAGCGCAAGTCTCTCCTCAGGAATTTCCACACTTCCGTCCAGAAGCTCCGTAATTCGCGCCTGCAAGCGTTCCTTGTACTCTCTCTCAATCTTAGGAGCTCTCTCGGTTATTAGATTCTTAGTATTTTCAATTATATCGGCTCTCTTGAGTATATCTAGCGCAAGCTTCTCTCCTTCAACAGCTCGCATAGCAATGATTCCCTCGAGTGCTTCTTTAAGAGCTGCGAGCAACTCTCTCTCAAATGCTTCTTCATCCTCTGTAGCCGGAACAGTAGTCAGTACATCTGTCATGCCTGCAAGAAGACTTAGCGGCACCTGCCCATCTCCAGCGAGATTGAAGTTGTGACCGAGCTCAGTCAGCGCATCATAATATCGCTTTGCTGCATCTAGGTTGAGGTTGACATCAGTTTCACTCTTGCCGAAATTGTCTATAGACACACCAATTTCAATTTTGCCACGCTTCAGAACTTCCTTAGCAGCTGCCTTGATTTTCTCCTCAGCAAACGAGTACTTCCTCGGCATCTTAACTGTTATATCACAGTATCTGTGGTTTACAGCTTTAACCTCTACAGTTATGCTTCTCTGATTGCCACTATATATGCCTCTACCATAGCCCGTCATGCTCTTGACCATGTGTCCACCTCCTTATGTTTAACTAATTAATTATATCCTTTATGCACTTTAAAGTAAACAATGCACCTATATGTTCACACCTCAGCAAGGAAGTTTTAACGTATTACATCGCTGTTTTATCGATTCGTACAAAAGCCTCCATCGCTTGAAAAATGCACGTCTCCGTGATATGCTATTTAGCATCGTGTCGGCATTAGAAGATATAATCCTGGCACTAGAAAGGAATACAAATTGGCATTTGATGGCATCATTACATCTGCGATAGCAACGGAGCTATCTAACACCATTACGCTAGGTAAGATTGAGAAAATCTACCAGCCTACTGGAAAAGATTTATTAATACAGATTCATACTAGAGAAGGCAATCTAAAGCTACTAGCATCTTGCGGTAGCCAGTCTGCTCGTATCTGTCTCACCGAGGATAAGTACAGCAATCCTATAACACCTCCTAACTTTTGCATGCTACTTCGCAAGCACATCCAAGGAGGCCGCATAACAGAAATCAGACAGAAGGGCTCGGAGCGTATTATCGAACTAGATATCGAAGCTCAGACTGAGCTTGGCTTCACAACGTCTAAGAGACTGATTGTCGAGATCATGGGTAAGCACAGCAATATCATTTTGGTCGATATCGAGTCGGGCAAGATTATCGATGCTATTAAGAGAATTTCTATCGACGTCAACAGATACAGGCAGCTACTTCCTGGAGTAATTTACGTGTATCCGCCCGAGCAGGACAAGACACCGTTTAAGACTGCCTCGATGGAAGATTTTGTTAATAGTGATGGATCTACCCTTAGCGAAAAGTTGCTCATGAGCCGCATCTCAGGGATTTCACCTGCTATCGCTAGGGAACTTTTATCTGCAGTTAACCCTGCTTCTCGCCTTGCTGAGATTACAGAATCGGCAGAGTCTGGCTCTTTTAAGCCATCCATATATTTTGATAACGACAACACACCTATAGAGTTTCATATTGCCGAGCTTTCTGAATACAGCGATTTAAGAAAAGAAGATTTTGACAGTCTCAGCAGATGTATAGAATACTACTATCAACACCGAGCAAGCACTAATATTATCAAGCAGAAATCCGTTCCACTACACAAGATTGTGAAGTCAGCACTAGACAAGGCTTTGCTCAAGAAAAAGCGCCTGTCTGAAGACCTTCTTAAGGCCGAGAACTCCGATAAGTATCGCCTGTACGGCGAGCTCTTGACAGCTAACATCCATCTGATTCAGGCTGGCGCCCGCTCTGTAGAGGTTGTAAATTACTACGATGGTTCTAATATAACTATTCCGCTTTCAGAGAAACTTTCTGGAGCTAAGAATGCACAGCAATACTTCAAGAAGTATTCGAAGTCTAGAACAGCCATCAAGGAGAAGGCGGTTCAGCTTGAAGAGGTTGAGGCTGACATAACATATCTTGATAGCGTAATGCAGAGCCTTGAGGCAGCTAGCACTGAAGGAGCGCTTGATCAGATTAAAGAAGAATTAGTTGAGACTGGTTACATCAGGTACCGAAGTAAGCCGGGCCATAAACGAAATAAACAAAAGCAGGCACCACTCGAATATAGACTGTCTGATGGGCACCATGTATTCGTTGGTAGAAACAACAAGGAGAACGACCAGCTAACCACCAAAACCGCTAGTCGTACCGATATATGGTTTCATACCAAAGAAATTCCTGGTTCACACGTGATTCTCGTAACTGAGTCAGGTGAGTCACTTCAGGATATTACAGCCGAGACCATATACGAGGCTGCTTCCATAGCTGCCTATCACAGCAAGGGTAAGGACAGCGACAACGTACCGGTCGACTACACTCTAGTAAAGTATGTCAAGAAGCCAAGCGGCGCAAAGCCGGGAATGGTGATTTTCACGCATAATTCTACGGTTTATGTCACGCCGAAGCTACCTGGTAGTACCGCCAAGGACTAGCTTTTCATATCTAAATTTTTTCAATGCAGAAAATACAAAATGCATTATCATCCTGATAATGCATTACAAACATAGAACCGAAAAGGAGCTAAGCACTTTATCACAGTGATAGCTCCCTTTTGTTTATTATTTTTCTTTGTAGCAGATAACATATGCCTTTATGAAGTCGCTTCCTTCAACAATGCTTAGAGGAACACTTGCTACAGCTTCATCTGTATCGCCGTTATAGTACTGCTCCCTCTCTTCAGGAGAATACATATACATAGCTGCTGAATAAGTGCAGCCTCCCTCTAAATCAAGTTCAAACTCAACATCATCTGACTTAACATTTATAGTTTTGTTTAATCTATTATCTGTAGTCTGATATATACCGGAGATTGTGTACCTTCCTGGCTCAAGTGCAACCACTTTTTCAAGATACTCTCCTGTTATAGGGTTATAAGTGGAAATATCCTGTCCATTGATTTTAATCTTCTTGCAGTGCAGATGAACTATAGCCTTATTGCTATTTTCGCTTACAAAACTTGCATTGTTCTTCTTTTTCTTGCTGTAAAAAGCCATAAATGCAGCAAATAGCACTACCCATAGACCTATAAATACTCCAATAATTAACATCGTAGCCTCCTAGAATTACTGTTAATAAAATACTTTTCTATTTTATCAAAAAAATAGAAAAATAAAATCTTTTTTAAATGTCTTTAAGCTTTAATTGGTTATAATTCATATTTTTCACTGGACTGAGATTTTGAATTTAATACTTTCTTGGATTTATTTCTTTCTCTTCGGGTTTTAAAAGCATGAAAAAATGCCGCGAATTATCGCGGCATTTGGAAAGATCAATTGAATGGCGGAATTTCTCTCATGAGATTTTTAACCCCCTTTATATTTAAACCCTTTTAGTTAGATGCATCTAACTACTTTTCGATGTCATCATATCATAAGGTGTTCTGTTTAGCAATAGCTATAAAGTGATTAAGCTGCCATGCTTAATCACTTATAGTTTTTTCTTTTATTTATATCACTAGTAGCTTTGATAGCATTATTATGTTTCTTACTAGAACCCCTACGACTCCTTGATTGTTGCCTTCTAATGCCCCTTGCTTCCTTCTCCTTGCGGCGCTTAGTCTTCTCCTTCATGACAGAAAAGCCGAATCTCCCCATATCCTGATCATCAAGTCCATAGTAGCCGCCATGGTTGAAAGCGATAAGATTCATGCGTCCGAAGTCATAGCTACCGTTCTCATCCACAAATTCAGCACTTATATGCGCGTCCACGACTTCAGCTATGAACATGTCGTGAGTGGGATACTCTCTAACTTCTAGAACCTTGCACTCAAGGTTGATTGGTGATTCTGCGATCATCGGAGTATCATTGGTCACTCCAGGGATCAAGGTAAGACCGAGTTCGCCTGCCTTGTCGATATTACGTCCAGATCTCACCCCAGCAAAATCAGTTGCTCTTGCGAGCTTCTCAGTGGTAAGGTTTATTACAAACTCTCCATTCTCTGAAATCATCGCATGACTGTACCTTGATTTTCTTACAGAAATATACAGAATCGCAGGGTCAGAATTGATAATTCCAGTCCAAGCAATCGTGATGATATTATTCTTCTCTGCATTACCAGCAGTCACCATAACAGCTGGTAACGGATAAAGCAGGGTTCCTGGCTTTATCTTGATTTTCTCGTTATTGCTCATTTATTCTCCGTATCATCTAGTTTATCAAGCACTTCTTGAAAATACTCAGGTATCGCACTAGAAAATTCCATGTACTCTCCAGTCCTAGGATGTACGAACCCTAGTTGTCTGGCGTGAAGGAGCTGCCCATTCAGTCCAAATGGCTGCTTCTTCGGTCCATATAGTGTATCCCCAACAAGTGGATGCTTGATGGAAGCCATATGAACCCTAATCTGATGCGTGCGCCCTGTCTCAAGCCTTGCAGATACAAGAGTGTATTTACCGTAACGCTTCAGTACTCTAATATGCGTGACCGCATCTCTTGAGCCTATTCCATTAACAGCCTTTCTGAGTCTATTGATATCATCACGACCGATTGGTACATCTATGGTAAGCTTATCCTTCTTGATATTATCAAAGACCAGAGCTATATATTCTCTAGTAACTGAATGCTTCTTGAGCTGCGCGGCAAGCGACTCGTGGGCACTGTCATTTTTGGCTATCATCAGAAGCCCGCTCGTATCCTTATCTATTCTGTGGACGATTCCTGGTCTTATTGCTCCATTAATGGACGAGAGTGAATCTCCACAGTGATACATTATAGCATTGACGAGCGTGCCACTGGGATTTCCGATAGCCGGATGCACAACCATGCCGCGCGGCTTTTCAACCACTATTACATCTTCATCTTCATATATTATATCTATTGGGATATCTTCAGGGGTAGCGTCGATTGGCTTCGCCTCTGGAATGGATATCATGATGGTTTCGCCTGCCTTAATTTTGTACTTTTTAGCTACTTTCTTGCCAGAGACGCTGACTAGACCGTCCTCGATGAGGTTCTGAGCATAGCTCCTCGAGAGGTCGGTCGCTTCGCCTATATAGGCATCAAGTCTCTTGCCTACGTCGTTTTCTGAGGGGGCAAGAGTCTTGACCTCCGTTATTCGCGTTTCCGAAATGCATTCCTCAGCATCATCACCTTCGATATTCGCGGTGTTTTCTTCCACAGAAACTGTAAATCCCTCACCCCTTAGCTCTTCACCATTCTCCTTACCAGACTCATAGTTATTCTCTTGTATATCCTGTTTTGGCTTAGGCATCTTTTCTATCTCCAATTATTAACCACAATATCAATATCGAACATCCGACAGTAACGCAGATATCTGCCACGTTAAATACAGGAAAGCTACCCACCGAAATCATATCTGTTACAAATCCAAGAACAGTTCTATCGATGAGGTTACCAATTCCTCCGGACATTATCAGAAGCACGCCAAACTCTGCTAGCTTCTCCTTATTTTTCCTGAGGTGAAACAGAAATATCACCCCAGCAACAATTGTTATGATGGGCAAAACCACTGTGACAAGCTGCGAGTTCTGGAATAAGCTAAAAGCAGCTCCCCGATTCTGGACGTACGTAAAATCAAGTACGCCACGGAAAACGGGGAGCGTTTCTCCAACTTCCATGCGGCTCCTCACAGCGAATTTAGTAATCTGATCAATAATCAGTAGCCCACTCGCTATAATTACCAGCATCATGAATCTTCTCTATTCTACTTTAAGATAATAGTGTCATCGATTGAACCCTGCTCTTTAGCAAGGTTCTTGAGGCTCTCGCTGAGATCTGAAACTGTAGCCTTTTCAGCATTATTCTCAACATTCTCCTCTTTCTTCTTGATAACGAGAGTATCTTGAGTAACTGCAGCCACATCTCCGCCAAACGGAGTCTTAAGCTCCTTATCGATATCAGGAATATCACTTCTATCAAGGTCAGGAAGAAGACCGTACTCGTCGTTATCTAGCTTCTCCATCTCTAGCTTAAGCATAGCCTTATAGTTGCCTCTAAGTCTTTCAACTTTCTGCTTAAGTACAAGGTGCTCATCGTTAAGCTTCTTAACAGTAGTCTTTGCTTCTAGAAGCATGCTCTCAGCCTCTAGCTCAGCATCTCTCATCATAAGCTCAGCTCTTCTCTCAGCACTTGCGGAGATATCAGCCATAAGCCTCTTAGCTGTCTCGAGTGTATCGAGCATTGCTGTATCAGACTTCTGCGACTCTTCAAGCTGCTTCTCGAGGAATTTAATCTTGTGAGCCATGTTTCTGTTGTCATTGAGAACCTTCTCATAGTCAACGATGATTAGATCTAGAAACTCATCAACCTCTCTGGAGTTGTATCCTTTTTTGTCACGAGTAAAATCTTTCTTATCGATATCTATTGGCATTATCATAGTATCGGTACCTTCCCTTCTATTTCTCTCTTAATCAAGTATGATTGTGGCTTTCGCCTAAAAAACATTCGTTATTATCCTTATTACTAGGACCTGGAAAACGCGTATTAACAGGAACGCAATCATCGGTGCCCAATCAAGTCCCATCTGTCCGTGGCCATTCTTATAGATTAGCTTTCTAATAGGATCTACAAGCGGACTTGTGAGCTGAGTACCCATCTGATATAAGCCCCTCATGAATTCACTAGTTCCTGCAAACCAGCTGAGTACTGCAGTTGCTACAAGCATCATCTGTAGTATAGAGCAAAACCACGTAACGGCTCTTACCAGAACTAAATCCATTAATTACCTCCAAGGACTGCTTTTCTCACCTAACTGTCCACCTTCAGCGCTCTCACGATTAACCTTAGCAGCTATATCAACGTTAGCAGGTGCAAAGATGAATATGTTAGAAGTTACCCTCTGAACATTTCCATTAAGTGCATATGTTGCTCCACTTAGGAAGTCAAACATCTTACGAGCTAGTTCAGTTTCAACATGTTCGAGGTTAATAATCACAGGCTTTCTCGACTTAAGATTATCTACGAGCTTAGTGCACTCATCGAAATTTTTAGGCTCAATTACGAGCATCTTGAAAGGACCTGAACCATTCATCGAATAAGCCTTATTCTGTGGTCCCTTTGAAATCAGCGGCTCAATCTTATCATATGCCGCATCTGACTTATGAATACCAGTCTCTGGACGAGATTGACTCATAGGAGCAACTGGCTTTTCGTCGCCTCTCATCTTTTCCATTTCTTCAGCGATTTCATCTTCCGAAACTTCGATTTCGTCCTCTGTCTCCATTCCGATTGCCGCTTTAAAGGCATCTTTCAAACCCATGACTCTTTCCTCCATTTACGTCAATTTAATATCTATACCATTATATGCTTAATTTTCATAGTTCAATGAAAATTACGTGAGATTTTCTCACCTATATCGTCTTATTTTACCACATTAACGGTAATTTCGCTGTCCAAAAATTGAACTTCCTACCCTAACAATTGTAGATCCCTCTTCAATCGCAATTTCAAAGTCTGCTGACATTCCCATCGAGAGCGTATCAATGTATGCACGATTACTTGGTAAGTCCAAACTTTTGAGCTCATCGAAAATATTTTTTGTCTCCTGGAAATATTTACGAGATTCCTCAGGATTGTCGACCCTCGGAGGTATGCACATGATGCCTCGAACCCGCACGCACGCACATACATTAACTATTTCCTTAATTAGCCCCTGTACATCTCCTTTCGAGATTCCAGTCTTCGACTCCTCTTCAGCGAGATTGATTTCGATGAGGATATCCATCACCAAGCCTGCTGCAGCAGCTCTCTTATCGATTTCCTTTGCAAGCTTTAGTGAATCCACAGAGTGAATCATCGTCACCTTGTCGATAATCTGCCTCACCTTGTTCGTCTGTAGATGACCAATCAAATGCCACCTCTTCGGATGCACTTCATCGTACTTGCTGAGCAGTTCCTGTACTTTGTTCTCACCAAAGTCAGTAGCTCCTGCATCAAGCGCCTCTTGAAGTTCGAGTGGCTCATGCTTCTTAGTCACAGCCAGCAGCGTAACATCCTCAGGATTACGACCAGAGCGCTTTGCCGCCTCATCTTTGCGCTTCAATATCTCTAAATAATTGTCCCGAATACTCATTATTTGCTAACGTCCTCTGCTTTTTTAATATCGCTCTTACTTGGCGATTTCACGACTTCATCGTACGTACTAATCGTCTTGACGTAATTACCCTTGCTATCCATATAGATGTCTTCGTATACAGCAGCCTTATCTCCATTATTGGCTTTGATACTAATCGCCTTGAATCTCAATCTACCAATCTTATCTTTAGTTATGACACCTTGCTTACCGTTCTTCTTGACAATACTCTTGGTCAATATTACTACGCCATCAGAGCTGGCTGCTGTAACATTCGCTTTCTCTTGCCTTCCAGTGGTAAAACCATCAAAGTACTGTCTGCAGCGCAAGATAACACGAGTATCCTGGCCTTTGCCCTTGTGTAGTCCAACAACAATGGCATTCATGTTCTTATCACCAACGGCAATTTTAACATTCTGACCTTTTGTGTAGTGCTTTGCAGTCTCTGAATCTGCATAGAACACATACCACCAGCTTCCGTTCTCAATTACCTTAAAAATCGGTTCGCCCTTAGAGACTTTTCCGTCTGCCAGTTCATGAAGTTTCGGCTTTTCTAGTTTCTCAAACTCAGCCTCTGACATGTTAAATATATTATCTGAATTCAGGTATTCAAGACCATCTAATTTATATGTGATATAACCAGGATGTTCAGTATTTCCGCTGTCTGTACTGATAACCGCATCATCCTTTTTCATCTTCTTGAGTAGAGCATCATACTTATTACTTGTACTGCTTGCTCCTTCGCCGGATATCTTGACTACCTTGGAAGTACCCTTGACTAACTCCCCCTCGGTGACGGCTCGCTTTACAGTTCCTGATTTGCCAGCAGTGTAAACTGTTTCATTCCTCACCATGTAGCCTTCTGTATCATCTTTAACTTCAACGTTTCCGTACTTAGCCACATACGACCTGTCAAAAAGACCCGCAACTGAAGGCAGTACATATACGATTACCAAAATGGTAATCAATGCAATTACATATATTGCTCCCCATAACATAGTCTTTTTCTTCTTCATCATTCACTCCTCTACAGAATGATTTTACACGAAACAGCATACTATAACAATGCTTTATCAGTAGCTAATCCCTAATCACAGACTCTATCAAAAGTCGTTCTTTCTTAGGATAAGCCTTTTCATCGGTTCTGAATTTATCGACGAATTTCTGCCACATATCCGGTCTTCTTTTTTTCGTCAATCTCATGGATTGTTCGAATCTCCATAGCTCGATTTTCTTGTGATCTCCACTAAGCAGAACCTCTGGAACTTCTCCCTCTTCCATGGTTCTAGGCCTTGTATACTGAGGGTATTCCAGGAGTCCTGAATATATTGATTCTTCTAGAACTGACTCTTCTGAAGCCAGCACGCCTGAAACAAATCTCGCAACCGCATCGACTAGAACCATCGCGGGCAGCTCTCCGCCCGTCAGCACATAGTCACCAATCGAAATCTCCTCGGCGGAGAGCTCGGTGAGGGCTCGCTCATCAACACCCTCATAGTGCCCGCACAGGATTGTGAGCTCGCCCTCACCAGCAAGCTCTTCAGCAATTTCCTGGGAGAGCTTGCGCCCGCGTGGTGACATGTAGATGGTTCTGCCTGCGAATTGATTCTGCCTGTAGCAAGAAACAATAGGCTGAACCTGCATAAGCATACCTGCGCCGCCGCCAAAAGGCGTGTCGTCAACGCGGCAATGCTTATCCTCCGTATAGTCTCTAATATTAACAATATTTAGCTCGATAATCCCGTTATCGGCAGCCCTCCCAATCATGCTTGATCTAATCGGCTCAAACATTTCAGGAAATAGTGTCATAATATTAATCTTCATGTAATATAATCTCTATCTACTACTAATCTATTAGCCCTGGAATTAGGGTAATATCAATGGTTCCATCCTCAAGCGATACTTCCTTTACAAAAGCATCTACGTATGGAATCAGAACTTTTCTCCCATCACCTAGCAGCACTACCTCAAGAAGACTCTGTGACGGATTATCAATCATATCGTTTACATCTCCGATAATCTCTCCGCTTTCAGAATCACGAACACGAAGCCCTATTAAATCACGATAATAATAGTGACCAGGTTCAAGCTCAGCTAACTCACTCTCAGGAATAAAAAGCTCTGCACCTGTAAGCTTTTCAGCTGCTGTTCTGTCACCAATATTGTAGAACTTCACCACAGGTCGCCCCTTCTGATAACGTATGCTCTTGACTTCTAGTTCAATTGAACCGTTAACTCCATACACCGAGTTATCCGCTCCGAGTTCTGCATATTTCTTCTCATCTACAAGTAGAATCGCTCCCTCATATAGGTTTTCCGATTCTTCCGCATATAGGAGCACCTTGGTCTCCCCCTTTAGTCCAACTGCGGCTCCAACTTTTCCAACATTAACCATTGTCTTGTCTTTTGCTAGAGACATAATATCCTCCTTGGATGCACTCACACCCTTTGTCCACACTAAAAATCTAATTTACTTATTATAGAAAACAAGCATGCGTGAGCCACGCATGCTTTGATAATGATAATTGTCCGAGTCGCGCTATTCTTCAACGATATCAACAGTGACTCTCTTGTTCTGCTTGATTGCAGCAGCCTTTACAACAGTTCTAATTGCTTTGGCAATGCGCCCCTGTTTGCCAATGATCTTACCCATGTCTTCTTTTGCAACGTTGAGTTTAATCACTATCTCATTGCCGTGCACTTCCTCAGTCACGACAACATCGGCAGGCCTTGATACTAGCGCTTTGGCAATTGATTCAACTAAGCCGGCCATTATCTCTTCCTTCCTACTTCAAGCAACCCGACTTCTTGAGCAGCGCTCTAACAGTGTCGGTAGGCTGTGCTCCGTTAGCAAGCCACTTCTGTGCAGCCTCGTTATCGATATTAATCTCTGCTGGATCCTTAAGAGGGTTGTATGTACCAATCTCCTCGATAAATCTTCCGTTTCTTGGAGTTCTTGAATCTGCAACCACTACTCTGTAGAAAGGCTTCTTGTGAGCTCCCATTCTCTTCAATCTAATCTTTACCATTTCTTCCTCCTGAATATCTTAAAAAATTAAATTTTATGCTTAACAAATAAATTTGTCATAAGCTAACCCATTAGACCTCTAAAAAGCTTATTCTTCTTGAGTGCCGCAGGATTATTAAACTTCTTCATCATCGCTTTCATCTCATCAAATTGCTTGATAAGCTGATTGATGCTCTGCACCGTCTGACCGCTTCCAGCCGCGATACGCTTCCTTCTGCTTGCGTTTAGAATATTCGGATTCTCACGCTCAGCATTAGTCATCGATTGGATAATAGCCTTCATTCTATCAAGGTCCTTCTTACCCTTCTCGAAATCTATCTGCTTCTTATCAGCTGCCGAGATTCCGGGGATCATATCGATAAGCTTTGCAATTCCACCCATCTTGTTAATCTGCCCCATCTGTTCGAGGAAGTCATTGAGGTCGAATTGATTCTTCCTGAACTTCGCTTCCATTCTTGCAGCTTCTTCTTCGGTATAAGCGTTTTCAGCCTGCTCAATGAGGCTCATAACGTCTCCCATACCAAGGATTCTTGAAGCTATACGATCTGGGTGAAATGGCTCAAGAGCGTTGTACTTCTCGCCAGTACCCATGAACTTAATAGGCTTACCCGTAACCATCTTGGTTGATAGTGCAGCACCTCCGCGGGAATCTCCATCCATCTTAGTCATGATTATGCCATCAATACCGAGCTTCTCGTTAAAGCCCTCCGCGATATTAACTGCATCCTGACCTGTGAGTGCGTCAACCGCGAGTAGAATCTCGTGAGGTCTCACGCCCTTCTTCAGTTGAACTAACTCTTCCATCAGGGCTTCATCTATCTGTAAACGTCCTGCCGTGTCGACAATCAGTACGTTGCAGCCTTTGCGTTGTGCTTCTTCTAAAGCAGCCTTAGCGATAACTAGCGGCTCATTCGACTCCCTCATGGTAAACACAGGAGTATTTACAGCCTTTCCAACCACCTCTAGCTGATCTATAGCTGCTGGTCTGTACACGTCGCAGGCGCAGAGCATCGGCTTCTTGCCGTTCTGCTTCAGCCACGCTGCCAGCTTTCCGCAGGTCGTTGTCTTACCAGTACCCTGGAGACCAACCATCATATATACAGTAAATCCACTTGGCGAATAGGTGAGCTTGCTGTTCGCACCACCCATCATGTCTACAAGCTCTTCCTTCACGATTTTGAGCACTTGCTGTCCTGGTGTAAGACTCTTGAGTACATCTGCACCCATCGCCTTCTCCTTAATAGTAGCAACAAACTGCTTTACAACCTTGAAGTTAACATCGGCCTCGAGCAGCGCTAGCTTTACCTCGCGCATCGCCGCATCGATGTCCTTCTCGCTTACAACACCTTTGCCTCGTAGATTTCGAAATGTTTCTTGTAATTTTTCCGATAAACCTTCGAATGCCATGTCTTCTCTTATCTCTCCATATATGTAAGCTCTTATAAATCAAGAGCCTTATGCATAAGCTTATTCATCTTAGAAAGTGCTTCACGAAGCTCCTCTGCATCATCTACTGAACTCATATTATCAAGCAATCGATCAGCCTCCGCCATGAGTATATTATTGGACTTCCATCCTGCAACTAGACCTAGTGCAGATTCATACTTCTCTAGGCTGCCTTCGGCCTTCTTTAGTGCGTAGTGAACGCCCTGTCTAGTCAGCCCAAGCTCTTCTGCGATCTCAGTGAGCGACAGATTATCCTCGTGATATAAATCCATAATTTCACGCTTATTCTCATCTAGCAGACTGCCGTAGAAATCGTACATCAAGCTCGCATATTCAACATTGCTTATAATTTCTTTCATACTGTAAGACTATAACATAACGAAAACGCTGCTGTCAAGTATTTCTCTTGACAGCAGCGTCTTTATTTATATCTGCATGATTCCCATATCGTATTTACGAAACTCTTACATCGTTGACCGAACGAACCTCACTATGCGTTCTTAGCGCTTCTAAATCTTCAACTGAATATTCTACTGCTATATCTAAGTGCTTTCCAAATTGCTCTCCGTACTTCTTCTTATTAATTGCAAAGAATATCGCACCCATCAGCGCCCATCCACCGGCCATCATCCACTCCTCTGCAGCAAGTGTACTGCCTGAACCAGGAATCAAATACATCGACACCATACAGCCCGACAGCAAAGTCGCCATTATACCAACAAACTTGTAGTGCTTAACACGATACGGCCTTGGCATATCAGGCTCTTTACGTCTCAATATGAGAAATGAAATCGATACCATGCAGTAAGCAAGGCAGCATCCAAGGTTACCTGCATCGCATATCCACACGAGCATCTGTCTTCCTGCAAGCGGTGCAATCATCGAGATAACTCCGATTAGAAGCAGTGCATTTACAGGAGTCTTATACTTAGAGTGAAGCTTCGCAAACGCCTTAGGAATCATATTAGAATCAGCCATCGAGTACATCGCACGACTACCGCCAATCATAAACGAATTCCAGCTAGTCACGATTCCGCAAAGCCCTCCGATGATAACGACATCAGCCATCTTCTTAGTGCCATAAGCCTTCACCATCGCATCAGCAGTAACTAGACCTGCACCACTCATCGAAGCTTTAATCTCTGTAGAGCTCATCATGTAACCGACTGCAAGTATTACGAGTGAATAAAACGCAACTGCCATCACAATCGACATAATCAAGATTTTTCCAATCTTCTTAAGCGATCCCTGAATCTCCTCAGCGGCCTGCGGAATAACGTCAAAACCTATAAAGAAGAACGGCGTCATTACCGCTACGTGAAGTACGTGGCTAAGCATCGACTGATTTCCGTTTCCTGCAAAAAGTTGTGGCACCAAGTTGCCCATTTCTCCCCTAACCGTAGAGGTGCCTATAAGCAGTACTCCTACGCCAAATATGATTGCAGTGAGAATAGTCTGCACTACAGCAGCCGTCTTTGCACCCATTATGTTGACAAATGTCATCAATGCAGCTGTCGCAGAAGCTAGTGCAAGCCACGATGCATAGACATCGAATCCTGCAACAGTATATAGATATCCCTTTAGGAATCCAGGAAATATATAAGAGATAATCGTCGGAAATGCACAAGCTTCAAAGCAGACGACACCGACATATCCCAAAATAATTCCCCAGGTGCAGACGAATGAACCTGTAGCTCCCATAGCCTTATAGCTGAATACATGCTCTCCTCCGCACTGTGGCATAGCAGCTGTCAGCTCTGCATAAGTTAGGCCTACAAAGAATATCATAATACCTCCGAGGGCAAATCCAATCGCCGCTCCGAGAGCACCACCTCTATTGATCCAGTCACCAGTCGAAATAACCCAGCCCCAACCGATCATCGCACCAAAAGCTATAACTAATATATCTTTTGAAGATAGCACTTTATCAAATTCAGATTGCTTTGTCATTTAAGGCACACCCTTTCAAATGTTTATACTCAACGTTGTGTTTCTTTCGTATGCTTTGATATATAATTAAATCTATAAAACCATTAATTGATAGACGTATTATATTAATGAAATAACATGAAATAGCTAGTCATAATGCAAGATTTCCAAGTGACAACATCTACTGACAACATCATTGTAACTTAGTGTGTTCACTTGGTCAAAAGTTTATTTTGTGAATTTTTTATATACATTACTATCCATACTCCTTCTTATTATTATTGCAATCTAAATAGACGACTTAATTCGATTCTATATCACCTTGACAAGTCGCTAAAAACTAATAGAATTGTTTTAATATACTTTATTAATTTAATAAGGTATTGTTTTTCAATTGTAAAAATTGATTTTATTTACTATGGAGGAAACAATGAAAAGAAAACTTATTGCATTTTTAATAGTCTGCACAATTATGTTGACAGGCTGCGGCGGCGGTTCTAGTTCGGATTCTAAGAAGCTTGATAACAACTCAAAAGTTACTAAGAGCAACTTCAAGAAATTCCCTACTACTGATGGCAAACTATTCGAGTACACCCTTGCTGATGATGGAGATGTTAATCACATCAAGATTACAGGCATAAAATCACCTGATGACGATAAACTTAAGGTTGTTGTAGTTCCCAAGACTATCACCGTTAAGACAGTTGATGGGAACGTTAAGAAAACTGTTGTTGCAGTATCAGGTCTTTCTAATCTTGAAAAAGCCGAGGCAATTGTCCTTCCTAATACTGTGAAGGAAATCGGTGATAGTGCTTTTGTTAATAATGACAATCTCCGATTCATCCACTTAGGAGACTCAGTAGAAAAAACAGGTGGAAGCTTGTTTATAAACTCTCCTATTGAGTTCCTCGAGATTCCAGACAGCATGCAGCATATGGGTAACACGCTGAACGATTATACTTTGCTTAACGATCAGATTGCACAGTCAATCGGTAGCAAGTATCCTCTCAAGTACATTAAAATTCCTGGTACACTTACAGATTTCAGCAACCTTTACCTACACGCACATGATACCAAAGGCCCAATAATCAAGACTCCTAAGGGTAGTGAAGGTGAAAAATGGGCTAAGTACTGGGGCTTCAAAGTTGAGTACATAAAGGGCAAAGTTGTCACTCCTGAAAGATCTCTTTGGGGAGAACAGCTTGAGAAAAAGGAAGCTGAGAAGAACAAAGAATCCGAATAGGTTATTCTATAGGTCATTTGCATTTGTTTTCAATTATTTGACTAAGAATGTTATAAACAATCCCTTTTATCGCTTTAAGGGATTGTTTTCTTTTAAAAAAAACCTCAATTATATTAGGTCTATCACTATTATGATATAATCAACAATATAGTTTGTGTTTACAGGAGGTCACCCTATGTCATCAATTGAAGATACTAGAGTTTACGAATCGAGATACCAGCAGATTGCTGTTGAAATGGCTGAGAAAATCGCCGAAGGTTGGTATGAAGTAGGTGACAGAATCACCTCACGCTCAACTATAGCCACAACATTTCATGTATCACCAGAGACTGCTAGAAAGGCCATGCAGGTCCTCGTTGATATGGGTATTGTTACAGTTAGGCACGGAAGTGGTACTTATGTCGCATCGCGTGAGAAAGCCCAGCTATACTTCGAGAAATTTCACGACACCGTTTCCATAGCACAGACAAGAGAGCAAATTATTGAAGCTATTGCTACCCAACGCCGTGACCTCGAGAACTTAGCTAAGCTCCTCGATGACCTAATTGCTCGTAACAATAGGGATCACAACACATCTTATCTGACTCCACACGATATGAAAATAGATGCTAACTGCAACTTTATCGGACAGTCAATTGGAGAACTTGATATATGGCAGCAGACTGGAGCCACAATCGTAGCGATAAAGCGCGGTGAAGATACTTTTATATCCCCTGGCCCTTATGAGAGAGTTCAGGCTGGCGACGTTATATTATTTGTCGGAAGTGATTTATCGAGACAGAAGATGCTCAACCTCTTCAACTCACCAACGCCAGACCCAGCATCACTCACAGATTAATCTACATATAAAGATCTTTCAGAATCATATACTAACAAGCAAAAGGAGAACCAACTCTGACCTTCACCCTGGTTCTCCTTTCATTATTTTATGTATCCCTTTTTACGAACTTCGTAATACCAGCCTCTTCTGCCAGTATTAGCACCCCTTTTTAGTTCGATCTGTATGTTCAATTACCTTCTTTTACGTATTATTTGCGCAAGATTACTACCTTCTTATCCGCTTATCTTCATTTATTGCAATTTTCGTTCCAACAGTCTGGAATATCTGTACTAGCACAATGAGTAAGAATACAGCGATGAACATTACAAGCTTCTCTGAACGGTAATAACCGTAGTTAATCGCAATTTTACCGAGACCACCGCCGCCGATAATTCCCGACATAGCAGAGTAGCTAAGCACTGTTGTAAGTGCAATTGTTATATTTGATATCAGCGATGGAACGCTCTCCGGGATCAAAACCCTGAAGATGATCTGAAAAGGACTTGCCCCCATGCTCACTGCGGTTTCTATGATATTGCCATCCACCTCTCTGAGGCTACTCTCAACAAGTCTAGCTACAAATGGGAATGCTGCAAATACAAGTGGCACTATAGTTGGTACTGTCCCGACAACTGTATGTGCGAAAAACCTTGTAACCGGAAAAACCATAATCATCAGAATAAGAAACGGAATGGACCTAAGCAAGTTTATGACCGCATTAAGCACCGATAGTATAGGCTTTGGTAATGGCAATATTCCGTCCTTTTCTCCGACTACAAGCAATACGCCTAGCGGAAGACCTACAACTAGTGCGAGGAATGTCGAGATTATCGTTACATATACAGTCTCCCATATGGCGAATGGAATTTCATTTTGCAATATATCAAGCGCAAGTTTTGTAGATTCGGGACTAAACATTCGCCTCACCTCCTATATCATTGTTTTCTATGGGTTTTTTATCACCTCTGTATTTAGAGCCGCCAACAGTAACAGTTACACCATGAGCTGCACTGAGATATTTAACAGCTTCATCTACAATCTTTGGATCATTTGGGACCTCTAGCACAATCCTTCCAAAAGCTTTTCCTTCTACAGACTTTGTCGACGCATAGATAATGCTAGCACAAATCCCTTTATCTTGCGCTAGAGAAGTAATCAGTGGAGCGTGTGTAGTCTCAGATTCATTAAATAAAACTTCTATTGTCTCCGAGCTTTCTGAAGCCACAATAGCTTCCTGTCTCTCGGGAAATACTAATCTCTTCGCTGCTTCAGATTTTGGATTTGCGAAAATTTCAGAAACCTTACCGCGTTCAACAATCTCTCCATGGTCGATTATGGCAACCTTGTCGCAAATGCTCTGTACAACCGACATCTGATGCGTGATTATAACCACTGTAATCCCAAGTTTTTTATTGATATCACTAATGAGGTCTAGTATCTGACCTGTTGTCTTGGGATCGAGTGCACTTGTCGCCTCATCACAGAGCAGAACCTTAGGATTAGTTGCTAGCGCTCTTGCAATTGCAACTCTCTGCCTCTGTCCACCAGATAACTGTGCTGGAAATACAGACGCCTTATCTTCTAGACCTACTAGCTCCAAAAGTTCATTGACAGCTTTTCTCGACTTCTTTTTATTAACGCCTGCAAACTTTAATGGCAGTGCGACATTTTCTCTAACGTTTTTCTGCATAAGTAGATTGAAGCTTTGAAAAATCATCGTAACATCACGGCGAATTTTCCTAAGCTGCCAATCCTGAAGTTTGGTTAGATCAATATCATCGATTAAAACCTCTCCCGACGTTGGTTTTTCTATCATATTTATGCAGCGCACGAGCGTGCTCTTGCCCGCACCACTCATTCCGATAATTCCGTAGATTTCACCGTCTTCTACTGTAAAATTAATGTTTTTTAATGCCTCGACAGTACCAACTTCTGTCTTGAACGTCTTGTTTAAATTCTTTATCTCTATCATGCTCTATCATCCTCCCTAAACTCAACAACCCGGCGCCATATCGCATCTTGTACGCGCTAGTTGCTAGAAGCAGCTTGCTCATCGCATGCGTTGTCCGCCGGATTATTAGTTTAATTTTGATTTACTTGAGTTTCTTAAGCTTATCTAGAGAATCTGACTTTCCAGCATATAAACCCATTGGCTCATTGTGGATTGCAGCTACAGATACTACCTTTGTACCCTGCTTCTTGTTAAAGTCATCTAGATATGGTACGTGCTGGAAGTAGTTAGCATCAACCTCTCCACTATCAACCACCTTGTTAGGCTGTACGTAATCTGTGAACTCCTTGATTTCAAGGTTAATTCCCTTCTTTGCCAGAATCTTCTTCGCTTCACCTAGGACCTCTGCGTGTGGTGTAGGTGATGCTGCTACAGTAATTGTTGTTCCCTTTAGTGCTTCGTAATTTACACTTGAATCATATCCATTAGTTGGCTTTTCAACAACACTTACAACAGCGCCCTTGTACTTCTTCTTGATAAAGTTTGCTACATCCTTACTCTCTAGAGCTGCCTTAAGGGCCTTGATCTTATCGCTGTTCTGATTGCCATCCTTAACAGCTAGAATATTAGCATATTCAGCTCCGTTATCTTCCTTGATTAGTGAATCCTTCACTGGATTTAAACCAGCTTCGATAGCATAGTTTGAGTTGATGATTCCAAAGTCAACATCCTTTAGTGTCTTAGGTACCTGGGCTGCCTCAACTTCCTTGAACTCAATTCCATTTGCATCCTCAACATCCTTAATAGTAGCAGTTATGCCAGCACCCTTCTTTAGCTTGATGTATCCATTCTTCTCAAGTAGAAGAAGTGCTCTTGCTTCGTTTGTTGCATCGTTTGGTATAGCGATTGTTACCTTTTCGGATTTCTTTCCGCATCCAGATAGGACTCCTACAGATGCGAGTATTACTACTAGCAGTGCAACTGCTGTAATTCTAATCTTTGATTTTCCCTTAATGTTCATGTTAGTTTGTTCCTTTCTTATTTGCTTACTTGCTATTCTTTTTCATTTAGTGTTAACGTGTTTATTTTACTTTTAGGCAATAAAAAACTGCCCACAATCTCATGCAGACAGCTCATTCGATTACAGTCTTGATGATTGTCTTCACTAAGAGTCACTATCCTTTATTCAGCTCTTATTGTAACTAGCTGACTTGATTATCTATAACTCTTAGCAGATAAAACATCGCAAATGGCGTTCTGCTTATTCAAATATTCTGTTGTCCACATGCACATTCGCATCTCTCTTGAATTTTTAACGCAGGTCATTGCGATATCTCCTCTCTCTTTGATGTCCTAATGATACTATGAATATTTTACCCCGTCTAATTCATATATATTATTTCCAGCTATAGATTTAACCTATACGTAAATGTGAGAATAGATTATCCACTAAACCAAACTTTATTATACTAAATAATTTAAATCATAAAAAAATAGCCCGAGAAATATAGCAAGCGCACTATTTATTCCTCAGGCTAATTTATATTAATTGTGCATTGCGCAAAATCGCCTATGTTTTACGAATTATATTTCTCCTCCATCATGCTTTCAAATCCACAGCCAAGTACATTATTATAGAACTCAGCAAGATTCCACATAACTTCTGTCTTTAAATCTGGATAGTTATGTATTTCATGACGATATCCAGAATATAGCTGAGTTTTAACATCATGTCCAGAATCAATCAGCCAGTTGCTAACCTCATAGACACCTCTGCCATACTGTCCAACAGGATCTTGATCACCAGCGATGTTATAAATCTTTATATCAGCTGGAACCTTTGAAGCCCATTCTGGTCCAGTTATGCACTCAATCATTTGGCAGAAATAGAGAAAAGCCTGGTTGGTAGTAGGCTTAGTAAACGCATCAAAAGGATCCTCCGCGTGGTCTATCTGTACAAATTTATCCTTGCAAATCCATTCGTTACCAATTGTAACTTCTTCATCACAGCGAGCAAACATCCATCCAAGAAGAGAACTCGCAACAGCTGGATCAGACTCTTTACCTTTGCCTTCTGCAACAAGCTGCTTTAGCTTATTAATATTCTCCTCGAGATTAGGCCATACCCCAGAAGTTCCACACAGTGTAACAGCAGTGAGTTCATTACCGTACTTTGCCATAAAATCTCTAGCAATAAACGATCCCATACTATGGCCGAAAATCATATACGGAAGTTCAGGGTACTTCTCTTTAACGATCTGCATAAGTGCATGTTCGTCTTCCATCATAGTATGGAATCCTTCATCACCCCAATCACCCCATCTATCGTTGATAATAGCAGTCTTTCCATGTCCAACATGGTCATCAGCAGCAACAATATAACCTTCATCCATTAGACCAGATATCATATATAAATATCTACGAGAATGTTCTCCAAAACCGTGAATAAATTGAATAATACCCTTAGGCTCACAAGCAGGGACATAAATCCAAGCCTGAATGTCATCTATCTTGTTATAGGATTTAAAAGTAAATTCATGTAACATAATAAATCTCCTCTCATATCATATATGGATTAATAAATTACTTACGTTCAATGTAGCACACCTTAAAATATAAGTCGAGTAAAGAAGGTAAGACAATAAAATAAACTATAGTATATATTCTACAGAAAAAATAAACAAAAAGCCTGCCAATAAAGGCAGACTAATTTAAGACATAAAAAAACCGGCGACGTCCTAATTTCCCAGGCAGCTTCCCACCAAGTATCTTCAGCGCTAAAGAGCTTAACTTCTGTGTTCGGGATGGGAACAGGT
Organism: uncultured Mogibacterium sp.; assembly: GCF_938039775.1. The sequence continues at coordinate 30,943 of NZ_CALHTQ010000087.1, forward strand.
GTAACCTCTCTGCTATTGTCACCGGATTTGTAAATCGCTTTCGCAATCTACTCATATATTGTAGTAAGATGTGTTTCCATCATCTTCTACGCTTTTAAGAGCTGTGCCCTCAAAATTGAATAACCACCTTGTGATTCAAAACCATTTGGTCAAGTGTTCGACCTATTAGTATCAGTCAGCTGAATACGTTACCGTACTTACACCTCTGACCTATCAACGTGATAGTCTCTCACGGGTCTTACCTTTCGGAGGAAATCTTATCTTGAGGTGGGCTTCGCACTTAGATGCTTTCAGCGCTTATCCCTTCCATACGTAGCTACCCGGCTATGCCCTTGGCAGAACAACCGGTACACCAGAGGTATGTCCATCCCGGTCCTCTCGTACTAAGGATAGCTCCTCTCAAATTTCCAACGCCCACAGCGGATAGGGACCGAACTGTCTCACGACGTTCTGAACCCAGCTCGCGTACCTCTTT
>NZ_CALHTQ010000088.1 GCF_938039775.1 uncultured Mogibacterium sp.
TGCGACAATTACTGTGTGTCGAAACGCACATATAAAATCTATTGAACCGCTGAAAATCAAGCATACTAACGTCATGATGAAGCTGTAGAGTGAGAGTGAAGATGCGATTAAGGCTATATGATACAGAAGTAGGGGATTCAGATGGGAAACACGCTATATCTAATCAGACATGGAGATACTGAAGGTACACTAAAGGACATGTTCTATGGCAGCACAGATTTACCTCTCGCAGAAGAGGGTGTGCAGCAGATCAAGGCGCTATGTGATCAAGGTGCATACCCTGAGCCAGAAGGCGCTAAGCTCTATACGTCTGGTATGCTCAGAACGGAGCAGACATTTGAGCTCATCTTCGGAAATAGAGAACATGAAATTATACATGACCTCAGAGAGGTTGGGGTTGGAATTTTTGAGATGAAGACTATGGATGAGGTCCTCCAGCATGACGAGGCTCGTGCATGGCTTGAAGGCAAGAAGGAATTCATGGATTTTCCAGAAGGGGAAACTAACGACGGATTTATCGAGAGAGTAGCTCGTGGACTAGATGTGCTTAAGGGCGATGTTCAGCATTCTGATGTCGTAGGAGTGCTTCATGGTGCCGTTATATTTACATGCATGGAGATGCTGTTCCCTGCGGTAAAGGAGAAGGCGTGGCACTGGACTCCAAGCCCTGCGAGCGGCTATGCAATAACTTTTGATGGTTTAAAGCCTATCGAATACAGGAAACTAGGATAAAAAAATCGGTTCTCTTGCGCTGCGGGAGGGCTTTTTTCGTTGTTTCATCACTTATCTACTACTTTATGTAGTATAATTAATCGGATATACGAAGATATAGGAGGGTGCATTAAGCCAAATGACACCGTACATTATAAGCATTGTGCTTTTGCTCATATTATCGGGCATTTTCTCCGCTACGGAGACGGCGTTCACTTCGGTGAGCAAGATTAAGATGAAGAATTTGGCGAGTGACGACAATGAAAGTGCGGAGCTCGTACTTGAGATAACTGAGAATTTCGATAAGTTTCTCACCACGATTTTGATTGGCAATAATATTGCAAATATCGCAACGACGTCCATCGCTACTTTGCTATTTATCGAGATTTACGGCAAATACGGTGCGACAATTTCGACGGTTGTCGTTACTGTGCTAGTCCTGGTGTTTGGAGAAATTTCTCCTAAGAATATTGCCAAGGATAAGGCGGAAGGTATATCTCTCTTTATGGCTCCTATTGTGAAGGTGCTGATGATTCTCTTTACGCCACTCAACTGGGTGTTCGGAGTCTGGAAGAAGTTAATAGATAGGGTATTCAAGATTTCTTCTGAACATGGATATACTGAGGATGAACTCAAGACGATTATTGAAGAGGCCAAGACTGGAGGTAACATCGGAGAATCTCAAAGTGAGCTTATAACTAATGCCATCGAGTTCGAGGACCTTGAGGCGATAGATATAATCACTCCTCGAATCGATATCATCGCGATTGAGCTCGGAACACCTAACGAAGAGATAGCAAAACAATTTAAGAGCACTGGTCTATCTAGGCTTCCAGTATTTGAGGATGACTTAGATAATATAATCGGAATTCTCAATCAGAAGGATTTCCATAATTACGTAGTTGGCGAGGGCAAGAGTGTCAACCTCTACATCAAGCCGGTTGCGTACGTTGCGGAGTCAATAAAGGCGTCGACGCTGCTCAAGAAGATGCAGGCCAAGGCTACTCACATGGCGATTATTGTCGATGAGTACGGTGGTACGACGGGCCTTGTTACGATGGAGGATATCATCGAGGAACTTGTAGGAAAGATTTATGATGAGCACGATACCGTTGAAATGAGAGAGGTTACGGACCTCATAGATGGTTCTTACTCAGTTGCTGGCGGAGCTAATGTAGAGAAGTTCTTCGAACTACAGGGCGAAGACATCGATATAGATGCGACTACAGTGAACGGATGGGCGATGATTGAGCTTGACCACATTCCTAAAGTGGGAGATGCGTTCGAATATGAATCGAAACGCAAGCTGTTCAAGGTGAGAGTCACGAGAGCGGATGCCAAGAGGGCGCTTAGACTTCATATCCGCGTTGAAGACAAACCTGATGAAGACGAAGATGACAACTAAAGAGCCTGATTTAGAAGTAAGCAATTAATAAACACACATAAAGCGTATTAGCAAGAAGGAAGGGAGCCACGTAAATGGGTTTAGTAGAAAAGATATTTGGAGACCTCAACAAGAGAGAGGTTAAGAAGATAGAGAAAATCGTAGACGTGATTGAATCGTACGATGAGCAGATGCAGAAGCTTAGCGATGAAGAGCTACGCGCCAAGACTGAGGAGTTTAAGAAGCGTTTAGGTACTATTAGGGAAGAAGGCGATGAAGGTCCTTTTGAAACTGTGGACGATATCCTGCCAGAGGCTTTTGCCGTTTGCCGTGAAGGTGCGGTTAGAAGTTTAGGCATGAAGCATTTCCGCGTTCAGCTTATCGGTGGTGTGGTTCTCCATCAGGGCAGAATTGCCGAGATGAAGACTGGTGAAGGAAAGACTCTCGTAGCTACACTTGCAGCTTACCTAAATGCACTCACCGGTAAGGGCGTTCACGTAGTTACAGTTAACGATTACCTCGCAAAGCGAGATGCTGACTGGATGGGAAAGCTATATACTTTCTTAGGTCTTACAGTAGGCTGCGTTATCAACTCGCTTCAGGGAGATGATCGTAAAGCTGCTTACATGGCTGATATCACTTATGGAACTAACAACGAGTTCGGTTTCGACTACCTTCGTGACAACATGGTTACTTATAAGGAAGAGCTGACTCAGCGTGAGCTAAACTTTGCTATCGTCGACGAGGTTGACTCGATTCTTGTCGATGAAGCTCGTACACCTCTCATCATATCTGGTAAAGGTGTTGACTCAAGTGACATGTACCGCACTGCAAATGTATTCGTTAAGACTCTTATTCGAGATACTACTCGTGATGAAGAAGAGGGCGAAAATGGTGTACATGGTGATTACACAGTAGATGAGAAGGATAAGCAGGTTGCACTTAACGAGGCTGGTATCAAGGCTGCTGAGGAATACTTCGGCATAGAGAACTTCTCTGATCCTGACAACATGGAGTTAAATCACTATGTAAATCAGGCGCTTCATGCGAACTACCTGATGAAGTGCGACGTTGACTATATCGTTAAAGATGGCGAGATTCTCATCGTTGACGAGTTCACTGGTCGTCTCATGTACGGGAGACGTTTCTCCAACGGTCTGCACCAGGCTATAGAGGCGAAGGAAGGAGTTTCCGTAAGATCTGAGTCCAAGACACTTGCGACTATTACTCTGCAAAATTACTTCCGTATGTATGAGAAGCTATCCGGTATGACGGGTACAGCCAAGACAGAGGAAGATGAATTTAGAGACATCTACAACATGGACGTAGTTGTCATTCCAACTAACAAACCGATTGCGAGAAATGACCTTGAGGACTCGGTATACGCTCGTAAGTCTGGTAAATACAAAGCTATCGTCGAGAGAGTTGCTGAAGCACATGCAGTAGGACAGCCAGTGCTCGTAGGTACTATATCAATCGAGATTTCAGAACTCCTTAGCGAAATGCTCAAGAAGAAGGGCATAAAGCATAACGTCCTCAACGCGAAGCATCACGAGAAGGAAGCTGAAATCGTAGCTGAGGCAGGCCGTAAGGGAGCTGTTACTATCGCTACTAACATGGCTGGTCGTGGAACCGACATCATACTCGGTGGAAACCCAGACTTTGAAGCTAGACGTGAGATGAAGAAGCTCGAGTACACACCTGAGCAGATTGCGTTCGCGACAGGCTTTGAGAAGTCGAATGATGATGAACTAAATGATGCTAGAAACAAGTATCAGGAACTCCTACAGCACTTTAAGGCTGAGAGAGAGGATGAGCAGGCAGAGGTAAGAGAGCTCGGTGGTCTCTGTATCGTAGGTACTGAGAGACATGAGTCGAGACGTATTGATAATCAGCTTCGTGGTCGTTCCGGACGACAGGGAGACCCGGGTGTTACACAGTTCTTTATTTCCCTTGAAGACGACCTAATGAGACTCTTCGGTGGAGAGAAGATGCAGAGAATCGTTGAAGGCGTCGGCCTTGGCGATGATGATGCTCTTGAGGCGAAGGTACTTTCGAGAAGAATTGAAAATGCTCAGAAGAAAATCGAGGGTAAGAACTTCGGTATTCGTAAGTACGTTCTTCAGTATGATGATGTAATGAACAGACAGAGATCTCAGATTTACGAACAGCGTAAGATGGTGCTAGACGGCGAGAATCTACGTGACTACATCATGGGTATGATGGAAGAACTTGTAAATGGCATAGTTGCACCGATTACTATGGAGACTCGTTTCTCAGAAGACTGGGATATGGACGAGATTTTCTACGGATGCGAACAGATTACGCCTGAATTTAAGGGCAGACTCAGCTATACAGATGAGGAGCTTAGAGACTTAGATGAGGATAAGCTGCGTGAGGATATCGTAAATGTCTTCGAGCAGATATACAGAGAGAAGGAAGAGGAAGTTGGAATTGAGCACATGCGTGAAGTTGAGCGCATGATTATGCTCAGAGTCGTAGATAATCACTGGATGGATCACATCGATGCGATGGAACAGCTCAAGAATGGAATCGGCCTTCGTGGATACGGACAGCAGGACCCAGCGGTTGCTTATGCAAAGGAAGGCTTCGGTATGTTCGAAGAGATGATTGCAGATATCCGTGAGGAGACTGTAAAATACTGCTTCAACGTAACCGTTGAGACTCGTACGGAGCGCCGTGCAGTTTCTAGAGATGAAGCTGCACGCAAGGAAGAGTACTATGACGAAGATATCGCAGATGCACATGGAGATGGACAGCATTATCACGATAACGGAGAGCATATTCAGGAGCCAGTTCACCGCGATAGCCCAAAGATTGGCAGAAACGATCCATGCCCATGCGGCTCTGGCAAAAAGTACAAGAATTGCTGTGGCAAGTTCCAGTAGGAACTTCCGTCATACTAAGCAAGCATGATTGGAGTTCTGCAGTATTTGCAGGACTAGGGAGTTAAGCTCAATAGATGCGCGATGCTGCAGAATGCGGCTACGCGCATCTGTCATAGATGAGAGGAATTAAGATGATTGAATTGGATGAGATAAAGCAGGCTTTACCAGGGGAGCTCGAGAAGCTTCGAGAGGTTGGAGACTATCTTTGACCCGGCTGGTCTGAGAGATAAGATTGCGGATATGGAGCAGGAGATGCTAAAACCTGGGTTCTGGGATTCGCCTGACGATGCGCAGAAGCTTATGAAGCAGAAGAAGCATCTTGAGAATGAACTCGAGCAGTATGAAGGTCTATGTAAAGGCTTTGATGATATATCCGACATGATTGAGCTTGCCGAAGAGTACGAAGATTACTCGGAGGCCAAGACTATCATCAAAGAATATAAGAGGTTATGCGAGGAGATGGAAGACCTCGAACTAAACAGGCTCCTGACAGGTAAGTATGACGATAAAGACGCCATATTAAGCATTCATGCAGGCACTGGTGGGGTTGATGCTATGGACTGGGCGGAGATGCTGATGAGAATGTATCTCAGATATGCTGACCAGCACGGATTCAAAACTAGCGTAGTAGATTTACAAAATGATACACTAGCGGGCATCAAGAGCTGCACCATAGTCATAAGTGGAATCAATGCCTATGGATATCTACGCAGTGAAACTGGCGTACACAGACTTGTGCGCATATCCCCGTTCAACTCTGCGGGCAAGAGACAAACTTCTTTTGCAGCAGTTGAAGTTGTGCCAGATATCGGTGATAGTATAGAGATTAATATCGATCCGAAGGATCTTAAAATCGACACCTACAGGAGTTCAGGCGCAGGCGGTCAGCATGTCAATACGACTGATTCTGCTATTCGAATTACACATCTTCCGACTAATATAGTTGTAACTTGTCAAAATGAGCGCTCGCAGCTCTATAACAAGGAGATGGCGATGAAGATTCTGGCATCGAGACTGCAGCAGCTTGCAGAAGCTGAGCACAAGGAGAGTCTCGACGAGTTAAAAGGCGATATGAGCCAAGTGACTTGGGGTGCACAGATTAGATCTTATGTATTTCAGCCATATACGATGGTCAAGGATCACAGGACTAATGCGGAAGTGGGCAATATAAGTTCGGTTATGGATGGTGCACTTGATGAATTTATAAAGGCCAAACTAACACAAGAGGCGAAGGAGAGGAGCGTTTAATGAAGAAGTACATAGTGTTTGATTTCGATGGAACTCTCCTCGACACTGACCAGTTAATCATCGATTCGTGGCAGGCGGTATTTCGTAGATTTAGAGGCAAGGAAGCTGATGAAGAACTCATCCTTTCGACGTTTGGCGAGACAGTAGTGAATACTGTTAAGGACCTGTTTGCTGATGAAAAGCTTGAGGACGTGATTGAAGAGTATCGCGGATATCAGTACGCACATAGTGCCGGTGCTTACAAATTATATCCTGGCATAAAGGAGCTACTCGACGAGCTAATAGAACGTGGGTACTCGCTATCTATTGTGACGTCAAGGCTTGCAAATACATCGATGCAGTATCTTGAGGAGATGGGTATAAAGGACAAGTTCGATGTCATCATCACGGCAAATGATGTGACGGAACATAAGCCAGAACCAGGACCTCTGCTTGCAGCACTCGAGAAGCTCGCGGCTGAGCGAGAAGAAGCCATAATGCTTGGGGATACTAGATTTGACATAGGCTGCTGTGAGAATGCAGGTGTCGATAGCATACTGGTAGGCTGGGGACGTAGAGAAGGAAAAATCCCCCTCGGTGGACTAGAACCAACATATAGAATATATAAACCTGAGGAGCTATTTGAGATAATCGAGGGATAAGATGCTGAACCTATTTATGGCACGTGAGTGCATGAACAAGGAAAAGTTTATATATGAGAATATACATGGCAAGACTTACGTGCTGGTACCAAACCAGTACACTCTTGTCGCGGAGGAACAGGCGCTTAAGTATACTGGTAGTGCCTGTCTTCTTGATATTGAGATTCTCTCGTTAAATAGGCTCGGTCAAAGGATAATGGCGGAGCACGGCAAGGAGAATATTGATATCCTTGATCAATACGGTCGCCACATGCTCTTGTACAAAATTATAAAGTCAAACAAGGATGAGCTTGAGGTTTTTAAATCTGCTGCTGACCAGAGTGGGTTCGTCGATATGGTTAATGACTTTATTGCCGATTTTAAGCAGCAGGATTGTTCTCTTGATGAGCTAGAGTTGGTGATAGATGCAGATAGCAGTAACGAGCTACTGGCACACAAATTGCGTGAGCTCAAGCTGATAATAGACGAATATGAGACGGAGATAGAGGGAAAATATATCGATTCTGAAGACTATATCTCTATGTATGTATCCTTGATTGGAGAATCGGAACTCCTGGATGGTCATGAGGTGTGGGTGTACGGATTTGATACACTTGCGCCAAAGTCTATGGATGCACTTGTAGAGATGGCAAAGCATATTGATGTAAATCTCATGGTGAATGTTAGTGACTTTGATCTTGATATCAATCTCGTGGCGGCGTTGTCATCCAGAGCAGCAACAGCGGGCGTAGAGATTTCCAAAGAATATGTATCCGAGGATTACAGAGCATACGGCAGGGAGACACTCGATTATTTGGAGCAGAACCTGTTTAGGACTGTTTCAAACTCAAGGGAATCTGTACTGAGTAGACCTGATGAAAAAACGATAAATGAAGATGTTAAGCTCGTTGAGTGTGCGAACCCGTTCTACGAAGCGGAAAGTGCAGCTTCATATATATACGAGCTCATTCGTGATAAGGGCTACAGGATGAATGACATTGCAGTAATATGCAATGATGATTCCTCGAGGCAGCCGATAATTCGCAGGACTTTTGAGGAGTATGGCATTCCTCTGTTTGTCGATTCCAGAAGGACTATCACGGACTCGATGGCGGCTAGGTTCATAGTGAGTCTCTTGGAGTTTGTGCTGCATGGATATAGGACGTCAGCTCTGTTTGTCATGCTTAAAACTGAATTAACCAGTATCAGCAGGGAGGCGGTAGAAGAGCTCGAGAATTATGCTCGAAATTATAAGATTCGCGGCAGCATGTGGACTCGCGAGTTTAAGTACGGTCATTTTGACTATACTGACGAAGAGTTTGAAAGGCTTGAGAGTACGAGAAGCTATATCATGGAGCAGGTAAAGAAGCTCAGTGATATAGCGGAGCGTTCGGGCACTGTAAATGAGTTTGTATTTGACCTCATTAAGATTTTGGAAGAGGAATGGAACCTACCTGGCAGACTAGAGGCTGTGTCAGAGACACAGGCACTAGGGGGATACAATGAGGAGGCCCAGAACACAGCGCAGAGCTACGAGGCATGCGTAAAGGTTCTGGAACAACTTGCGACTATTCTCGGAGAGGAAACCTTTGATAAAGGTGGCTTTGAAGAGCTGGTTCAGCTATATAGAAAAGGTCTAGAGTCTGTAGATATCGGAATAATACCACCTGCTCTTGACGGGATTATCATGGGATCGATGATTAGAACGAGACCAGGTCCACTCAAGGCGATGGTAGTGCTAGCAGCCAATGAAGGTGTACTGCCGATGGAACCGGCATCTGAGGGAATATTCTCGATAGATGAGAAGGAATTTTTCAAGGAGCACAATTTCCCGATTGGTCATCTTGACGAGCTTAAGATGACGGAAGAAAACGTGGCTATGTACAGGCTCATTTCAAAGCCGTACGAGAGGTTATATATCAGTTGGTCGTTATCGGATTCTGAAGGTCAGGATTGCAAACCGTCTTCACTTGTTGATGCCTTTAGAGCAGCTCTACCAAGTATAAAGGTTAATAAGGACATTATCTCTAGTGGCCTCGATATGAATGTCATAAACAATCCTAAGACTGCGATGAGGCATCTGCTTAATTACCTCAAGGGCAAAAAATCTGAAGAGCATACCCCAGACGAGAAGAAGGCCAAGATGATTACCGATTCTATAATAGCTTGGTACCGTGCTAATGAGCCGAAAGTTCTCGAGGTTGCATTAAAGGCTGCAAGGGATGATAACTCTGCTGCGCCAATCTCTAGTGCGATGGCTGAGAGGTTATTTGCGGGAGTGGATGGTGAGTTTTCGTTCTCTCCGACTAGAATTGAGAACTTTAACCACTGTCCATTCAAGCACTTCGTTTCATATGGATTAAGACCTAGAGAAGATCGTGAGTTCAGCGGAGCTTCACGTGAGATAGGGGATATTTATCATGAATGCATCATGAAAGTATCCAAGAAGCTAGAAACTGAAGGCTTATGGGGAAGTATCTTAGACGAAGAAATAGATACACTTGTGAGAGAAACTCTCACAGAAATAGCTGGCGATTATCGTGACGGACTCTTCGTTGCAGACGGACGTGAGCAATACAGACTCGAACGAGTAGCTAGAGTATGCACTCGTGTAGCCGGAAACCTAGCGGAACAAATGAGATTAGGTAAGGTCGAGAAGTCTTTTTTTGAAGAGGAATTTAAGCGCGGCAAGATGTTTGCACCGATTGAACTTGAGATAGATGGCAAGAAGATTTATATCGAGGGCAAAATTGACAGAGTTGATGTGTTTGAGGGCGGTGACATCAGAATCATCGACTATAAGACGGGAACTGACAAGGTTAACATAGAGCAGATGAGGTGCGGCTATAAGATGCAGCTCATGGTTTATATGCAGGGTGCAAAGTCTGAGGATAGGAAGCCTGCGGGTGTGTTCTACTACAATATCAAGGATGTTTCAGCTAAGATTGATGACGCCAAGGACGTGGACACAGTGGTAGAGGGTGAGCTCAAAAAGGATATGACTCTAAATGGTCTCTGTGTCGATGAAAAGGATATCATAGACGAAATGCCAAGTTCGCTACTCGGAAATAAAAAGATGATCATAGCTCGTGAGTTATTCGAGAGTATTGAGCAAGATGTGCGTCAGTCAATTCACGATATCAGTGAGCAGATTGTCGCAGGTGATGTAAGTATATCGCCGACAAAGAAGAGGACTATGAGCGACACCAAGGGAGAGTGCACATACTGTAGTTACAATTCAATCTGCAGGTTTGATGTAACGTATAAAGGAAACAAGTATAGGAAAGTAGATGGGTAAATTAAAGGTTGCATCTATCGGTAGTAGTAGCTCCGGTAATGCGTATATCGTTTCAGATGGTAATACGAGGCTTATTCTCGATGTCGGACTTACTGCAAAGCGCATAAAGGAAGGCCTTGCAGAATGCAGACTCAGCCCTGAGGATATCCAAGGAATCTTCGTTACGCACGAGCATGTTGACCATGTAAAGAGCATCAGGGCCATTTCAAAGGCCTGTGGCAACGCATCTGTGTATACATCACGAGGAACGGTGAGCAGCTGTGATAAATTTGAATATGTAAAGCCTGAACAGCTGAAGTACATGGCGTCGCAGGATATGGTGAGAATCGGTGACATCTGTGTAAAGGCATTTTCGCTTTCGCACGATGCCTGCGAACCGTTAGGATTTAGTTTTATTGCAGATGGTGAACAATTATCGGTGACGACTGATACTGGGATAGTGACAGATGAAATTGCCGAAGAATTGGCTAGTGCAGACTCCCTTGTATTTGAAGCAAATCATGAGGAAAGTATCCTACAGATGGGAGATTATCCATATTCGCTAAAACGAAGAATACTCGGGGATTACGGTCATCTATCTAATGTGACAAGTGGGATTTCCTTAGCAAGGGGGCTACTGGCTCGTAAGGAAGCAGGGCTATTGAGCAGTGAGCAGCGCATTATGCTTGCACACCTTAGCTCGCAGAATAACACGCCAGATACCGCATTGCTTACAGTAAAGAATATTTTGGATGAAAACGAGCTCTGTCAAGGAAGTGATTATACGCTTAAGGTGGCGGCAAAGGATAGGCTCACGACACTTTAAGGACGGTAGTAAAAATCATAGGGAGCTATATGAAAGTAAGGATTATTTGCATAGGAAAACTCAAGGAGAAATATTGGAGTGCAGCAGTTGCTGAGTATAGTAAGCGAATTTCAGGCTATGCCAACATCGAGATTGTTGAGCTCAAGGAAAGCAAGCTACCTGCAAATCCATCGCCTGCCGATGAAGCGACGGTGCTCGTTCGCGAGGGAGAGAATATCCTCGGCAAGATAAAGGATAACGACTATGTTATAGCTATGGAGGTCGAAGGTAAACAGCTTGACTCTGTTGAGTTGTCTAAAAAAATCCAGTCTACTTTTGATAACAAGGCTTCTACTATAGATTTTATCATCGGTGGCAGCTTAGGACTTTCGGATGATGTCAAGAAGAGGGCGGACTATGGGCTGTCGTTTTCGAAGCTGACCTTCCCTCACCAAATGGCTAGGGTTATGCTGCTCGAACAGATATATCGTGCCTTTAAGATAAGTAATGGTGAGACGTATCATAAGTAATTTGCAGTCACATATTGATGTGACGTAGGTGCTTGGCACTTGCATACAATTGAGCAGAGACCGCAGTTCTACATGATACAAAAATAAACAAGAATACCTCCACATTCGTGGAGGTATTCTTGTACTTTTGCTTTATACTTTGCGAACATTATGAGGGTTAGGGATATCTCGTAATGTCGTAAACAAATTTAACATTCCGCTACTGGTTTCTTTAACATAGGTGCGATTGCTGGGATGACGATGCTTGTGAGTATGAGAGCTCCACCGATTAGCCCGTTAGTTCCGAGTCTCTCGTTCAAGAATATGTATCCTAGTATCGCAGTTATTAGCGGATTGAACGCACAAAACAGTCCTGAAATTGCCGCTGATAATTTACTCTGTGCAACTGGCTGAAGTGTAAAACCAAAACAGGTGCACACAATTGCGAGGAATATTATTACGCCCCATGCCTTAGGTGCAGTAGGAAAGCTAGGTCCTTCTGCAATCATCGCTACTACAAACGATGAAACACCTATAAATGCAACCTGTATTATCCCGAGCGTAAACGGATCATCGCGCTTTGAAAATCTATCAGTTGCTACAACCGCACAGGTGTATGCAAGTGCACTAAGTAAGCATATAAATTCTCCAAGGGTTAAGCCAATGTGACCATCCTTGAGAGTTAGGAATCCAACTCCAGCAAGGGCAACAAGTGCACTGATGATTACAGATGCATTTGGAATTTTTCTAATCAGCAATGCATCGACTAATGGCACGAAGATAATCGCGGTGTTCTCGAGGAAAGATGTCGTCGAGGAATTAGTCATCTTGAGTCCGATTAATTCAGTAGTCATCGTTAGCAAGAAGAAAAATCCGATTATTGAGCCATGGATGATTACCTGCTTATCTACCTTCTTAATATTTTTACGGAAGATAAACAGCAGGATAATAGCCGCAAGTGGGAAGCGGTAGCCGTTCAGAGTGAGCGGCCCCATATAAGATAGACCAGTTGTCGCGAAGAGTAGCGAGGTTGCACGCAGCGAAATTACTGTAAATAACAGTATCATCGCACGATTTCTTTTCTTCGCATCCACTTTAGATCACCCACTTTCTTTATGTATAACTGATGTGCTTAAATTATAATAAAAAAAGTATTTTGATAAAATCGCTAAATAATCAAGCTTGTTGTGATAAAATAGCAATACTTTAATTGTGATACTTTTACATTAAAACAAAGGAGTTTAACTATGGAAGTTGAGAAGGTTAAAGCGCTGCTTCGTTCGCTGGAGCTTGGAAACATGTCCTCGGCTGCTACCGAGCTTGGATACACACCTTCGGGAATCAGCCGTATGATGGCATCTCTAGAAGAAGAAACTGGGGTACGTCTTGTAAATAGAAATAGAAACGGCATCTCGCCAACTCATGAATGTAAGCAGCTTCTGCCTAGCTTAACGGCACTTGTCAATTCAGCAAGTCATCTTGAGCAGAACATCGCAGAAATCTGCGGAGTTATAACAGGTGAGGTTCGTGTTGCGACTGCATACTCGACTTATTACAAGTTTCTAACGGATTTAATAAAGGATTTCTGTGCAAAATATCCAGGTATAGCCGTTGATCTTACAGCTGGACGAAGCTCAGCACTCATGACAGAGCTTGAACATGATGAACTGGACTTTTGCCTTATCAGCCACCGAAAGGGTTCATGCGAATGGATTCATCTTCTCGATGACCCATTTTATATATGGGTACCAAATGATCATCCAGCAGTAGCTGACGGTGTTTATGACATACACAGAATCTATGATGATAGTTACATCGACCTTTATCCGGGTAGGGAGAGCGACGGGTCTATGATGTTTAAGTCGTATGACATCAACCCTCCAATAAGATACAAAACTTCGGATGCTTTTGCCGCATATTCGATGGTTGAGGCAGGGTTAGGCGTAACCACAGTGAATGGAGTCTCTATAAATCAATGGAATGGTGACGTCGCGGCACTTCCGATTTCTCCAAGCTATAATGTACCTATAGGTATTGCGGTTCCTAAAACAGGACGTATTTCGCCCGCTGCTAAGAAATTTAGAGATTTTGCACTTGTATTTTTTTCGGAACACAAGTGTGAGATGATGGAAATTATTAATGATAGTGATAAAAAATAGTTAAACTAATATCGACAAGACACAATATCGACAGATATGATATATGGCATACTTATTATATATAGTGGAGGCATTTGAATGAGTAAAAAGTATAATAAGACTGGTAATACATCAGCTGAGAAGAATATAAAACATGTATTTAAGGCAGATAAGCCACATAGAAACAGAAGAGATAGGTTGGCCAGAATAATGGCTATATTGATGATTATCCTCATGGTTGGCTTTTCGTTTATTACTGCAGGCATATTTCTTTTAGATTAGAATATAATTAAATAGACAAAAAATTGTGTAAAAATTGGTTGGATTATATTCCATGACAAGGCTTTGACAAGCCAAAGCCTTGTTTTTTGCCCTTTTCTGGTTTGTAAAGAATTTTAATGAGTGATATAATCCAAGTTAAATCAAGTCCTATATGATTTTAGGCCTTTTGGCTAATTTTACAGGACAGAAAGGATATGCTTATGTCGATAGCAGGTATTGAAAAGGTTAGAGAAGCTGAGACGAAAGCAGCACAGATTAAGAAATCATCTGAAGAAGCTGCAGCTCAGATTATAGCTGACGGCAAGAAAGAATCTAAAATTCTGCTCGAAGATGCTGACAGAAGAGGTAACGAAGCTTACAAGGCTACGATTGCATCTGCTGAGGCGAAGGCAGAGGCGCTCTATCAGGAGAAGATAGATGCTGAAACCGCTGCGTGTGAGCAACTTAAGACTACAGCTAGAGAGAATCTCTCGCAAGCAGCTTCAGCAATCGTCGGAAAGGTAGTGGGTACTTATGGCAACGATTAAAATGAAAAAGTTGTCCGTCATAGGTATGAACGATGAGAAGCAGGTGCTGATTAAAGAGCTCATGGATCTCGGTGTTGTCGAAGTTACTAAACCGGAAGACAAGCTTCAAAGCGAAGAGTGGACAAAGCTTGTAGTGAAGGATGGTGACGAAACTGCGTTAGCAGAGTTCGACAAGAAAATCTCAGCTGCTGACTCGGCGTTGTCACTACTAGATAGGTATGACAGCAGCAAGAAGCCGATGTTCCCAGCCCGCAGGGTTGTGACAGAGACCGAGTATGGCGAGATTTTAAGTAAAGAGAAGGAGTTTGAGGAGGAAGTAAGTCGCTTAAATGAGTATGGAAGTGCAATTGCTGAGGCTTATAGCAAGGCGAACTCTGCGGAGATACTCAAGTTATCACTTGAGCCATGGAGAGCTTATGAACTTCCAATCGAGCTCACTGAGACAGGATGTCTAAGCATACGCATCGGACTTATGCCGCTGACTACGGACGTTCAAGAAGTTGAGAAGGAGCTGGAGACTGAAGGATTATCCTCAGTTGTACAGTGCGTTCACAAGGATAAGGAACAGATGTACGTTAGTGCATGGTATTTCAGAGATGATGAAGATGCGGTGCTCGAAATAATCAAGCGCTATGGCTTTACACTCGCTCCGATTGCTGAGCTCGAAGGCACAGCAGAGGAGAATATCGCTAGAGCAGAGCAGGCAATTGCAGACGCTAATAGCGAGAGAGAAGCTCTTGAACTTAAGGTCAAAGAGATGGAGGGATCCAGAGCAAATGTCGAGTGTTACCACGATATCATGGTAATCAGCCGTGATAGAGCATTCGTTCGCAGCAGACTTCTCACGACAGATGAGACGTTCACCTTTGATGGATGGACACCAAAATTCGCCTCCAGCAAGGTTGAGAAATTGCTGGAAAAATTCACATGTTGGTACGAGCTGACAGAACCCGAAGAGGAAGACGATGTTCCGGTGCGCCTACAGAACAAGAAGTTCTTTGCACCTATCGAATTCATCACGGAGATGTACTCGTTACCTAACTGGAAAGAAATTGATCCGACATCGATTTTCTCGATATTCTATATCATATTCTTCGGAATTATGTTCGGAGACGTGGGATATGGAATCATCTTGTGCGTAATGTCGGTTTATGCACTTAAGAAGAACAAGCTGTACGAGGGAGGCGTATATAAGCTTCTGAACGTACTCTTCTACAGTGGACTATCCAGTATATTCTGGGGTATCATGTTCGGAAGTTTCTTCGGAGACCTCATCCCCGTAGTGGCAAAGACGTTCTTCGGC
This sequence comes from uncultured Mogibacterium sp., assembly GCF_938039775.1. The sequence continues at coordinate 15,714 of NZ_CALHTQ010000088.1, forward strand.
AAGACAGTAGTTATTAATCCACTATGGCTGGATCCAGCTAAATCTCCGATGATATTCCTCGTATTCTCGTGCGGACTCGGTGTTATACACCTTTTCGTAGGAATGGGAATCAAGGCGTACCAGCAGTTAAGGGACGGGAAGTTTCTCGATGCGTGTAAGGATGTATTTGCTTGGTACCTGATAGTTGTTGGAATCATCCTATTGTTATTCGGAGCTAAGATTGCTCCTGGAGCACCAGGTGTTGGCAAGATTATGGCAATTGTAGGTGTTATAGCAGCGATAGTACTTCCGTTCATAACTAATGAAGGAGTGACTAAGGGACTTGGTATCTGGGACATCTACAGTGGATTAACAGGAAATCTGTCCGATATACTCTCGTATTCGAGACTTCTCGGACTTGGACTTGCTTCTACATCAATCGCTCAGGTATTTAACTTCCTGGCTTCGATGGGAGGCAAAAGTGTAGTCGGTGTGGTTATGTTCCTCGTAATCGGAATTCTGGGACACACACTCAACTTCGGAATCAACGCTCTGGGAGCATTTGTTCACTCCTGCAGACTTCAGTATGTAGAGTTTTTCGGTAGATTCTACGAAGGTGAAGGCAGGGCATTTGAACCACTAAGCAGGGATACGAAGTATATTAATGTAATTAAGGAGGCAAAATAATGAGTTTAGGTCTAACTTTAGCTGTACTAGGTGCAGCAATTGCGACAATCGCAGGTGTAGGAAGTGCTATTGGTGTTGGTATTGCCGGTGAGGCAGCTGACGGAGTAATGTCAGGTGATAAGGTGAGCTTCGGTTCAACACTTGTACTACAGGCTCTTCCTGGAACACAGGGAATTTACGGAATGGTTATCGCTATCCTGATTCTTACTAAGATCGGAATTCTAGGAGGCAACCTACTAAATGTTTCAACTACACAGGGACTCGCATTCCTATTTGCTGGAGTTCCAATCGGAGTTGTGGGTATCGTATCTGGTTATACACAGGGCAGAGCAGCTGCAGCTGGTATGCAGCTTATCTCCAAGAAGGACGGAGCTCTAGGTAACGCTATCATCTACGCTGTAATGGTAGAGACATACGCTATCCTAGCATTCATCATCTCGTTCCTTATGTACAACGGCGTTCAGATTGGTTAATCGCACACAAATCGTTGTAACTAACATATAGAAAGGGACGGTAAGAATGAGTATAGAGTCTATAACTGAGCGAATCCTAAAAGAGGCTCAGGCTTATTCCGACAGTCAGAGAAGCGAGGCAGAAGCAGTAAAGGCGGAAACCCTCAAGGAAGCTCAGGCAGAAGCTGATAAGCTGCTGCAGAGATTTGAGGTAGATGCTAAGAATGATGCTGAAGTTCTCGTGAGCAGAAGACAGTCGGTTGCAGACCTCGATGCGCGTAAGATGAAGCTCGCTGCTAAGCAGTCTGTTATTGACGAGTGCTACAAAGAAGCAGTTGATATGATTCTTAACCTAGAAACCGAAGAGTATGTCAAGTTTATATGTAGACAGCTTGGCGCATACCAGAAGGAAGGTGGAGAGGTTCTGCTCAATCAGTCAGATAGAGATAGAATAGGTGCTGACCTTGTGACCTTATTTAAGGGCACAGCACTAACACTAAGTGATGAAACCGCTGATATTAAAGGCGGATGCATACTTAGAAGAGGTAATATCTCATACAATGCTTCTCTAGAGAAGCTATTATCAAATGCAAGAGAAGAGTTGACTGCAGAGGTTGCTGGAATTCTATTCAAGTAATCGCTGTAACCAGAAAGGAGGCGTATTTTGGGAACTGATTTCGTATATGCGAGCTCATATGTGAGAAGCCAAGAAAGCAAACTACTCTCAAGTGAGCAGCTCCGCAATATGACAGAGTCTAAAAATATCGACGATATATGCAAAGTTCTGCAAGATGCTGGTTATGGATCTGAAGGCAACGCTTTAACTGCGGCAAATTATCAGGATGTGCTGAAGCATGCTGAGGTTTCGTTCTTTGCTGAGGTTAAAGAGCTCAGCAAGAACAGTGAAGCTCTCAACATATTCTGTTATCCTGCTGACTACCACAATCTAAAGGTGCTACTCAAAGCTGAGGCTCTAGGTGTAGATAGAGATGAACTCCTAATGGGGAGCGGAACTATTAGTGCTAGTGAGATGGCTAAGAGTGTAAAGGAGCGTGCAACCATAGGTCTTACAGAGAACATGGCAAGCGCACTCACTGAAGCTTTAGATGTTCATGCACGTACAAATGATCCACAGATGATAGACTTTGTCTGTGATAAGTACTGCTTTATGGACATTACGGAAGCAGCCGAGCAGTCAAAAAATAGCTATGTAAAGGGATACGTAGCACTATGGATTGATACCATCAATCTCAAGACATTTGCGAGAGTAAAGAAGATGGGGCAGCCTTGGAAGTACTTTGAAAATGTATTCATCCCAGGCGGAACGGTAGATGTACAGGTTTTCCTAGGCAGCTATGAAGATGACTTCAAGCAGGCAGCAGAAAAGTTCCAGGCTTATGACATTGCAAAGGCGGTAAGTGAAGGAGGAGAGGTAATCGATAACAGTGGTGATTTTACACTGCTCGAGAAGATTTGTGATAACCTTCTTGTGGAATACTGTAGAGATGCTAAGACGGTGACATTTGGCCTTGAGCCACTCGTTGCATACCTCATCGCTAGACAGAATGAGGTTAAGGCTATCCGCATAGTGCTTGCTGGTAAGCTAGCCAAGATGAGCCCAGAATTAATTAGAGAAAGACTGAGGGAGACTTATGAGTAAGATTGGTATTATTGGTGATGCCGATAGTGTGCTAGGCTTCAAGGTCTTTGGGCTTGATGCATTCGCTTGTAGAAGCAAGGAAGAAGCTGCAGATAAATTGCATAGTATCGTAAAGGATGATTACGGAATCATCTATATCACTGAAAAGTATTACAAAGAAATAAGTAATGAAATCGCAAAATATGAAACCCTTCGTATTCCAGCAATCGTTCCAATTCCTGGAAGCGATGGGAGCTATGGCGCAGGTCTTAACAACGTCAAGAGAGCTGTTGAGAAGGCTGTTGGTGCTGACATACTATTTGGCGATAAATAATGGAGGTAATCATGGAACAAGGTAAAATCGTTAAGATATCCGGACCTCTAGTAGTTGCTTCGGGCATGAGTGACGCAGATATGTATGACGTAGTTAAGGTCGGAAATCAGGGCCTTACTGGTGAAATCATCGAGATGCGTGGTGGAAATGCTTCGATTCAGGTATATGAGGAAACCGCTGGTCTACAGCCAGGTGAGCCGGTTTATTCAACTGGAGCACCACTATCTGTAGAGCTCGGACCGGGACTTATTGAGACCATTTACGATGGAATTCAGAGACCGCTGTCTGTACTTCTTGCGAAGACAGGCACCAATATCGCTAGAGGTGTATCGGAGCCAGCGCTTGATCGTGACAAGAAATGGGATTTCGTTCCAGTTGCAAAGGTTGGAGACGAAGTTTCAGCAGGAGAAGTTCTAGGTACAGTTAAGGAGACAATCGCTGTAACACAGAGAATCATGGTTCCTTACAAGGTTAGCGGTAAGGTTAAGAGCATCGAGAGCGGTAGCTTTACAGTTGACGAGACTGTTGCTGTTATCGAGGATGTATCTGGAAAAGATGTCGAAGTTAAGATGATGCAGAGATGGCCAGTAAGAGTTGAGCGTCCTTACAAGGAAAAGCTTTCTCCAGAAGAGCCATTGATAACAGGGCAGAGAGTAATCGACACAATGTTCCCAATTGCTAAGGGTGGTGTAGCAGCTGTTCCGGGACCTTTCGGTTCAGGAAAGACTGTAGTACAGCACCAGCTAGCTAAGTGGGCAGATGCTGATATCGTAGTTTATATCGGATGCGGAGAGCGTGGAAACGAGATGACTGACGTACTCAATGAGTTTCCAGAGCTAGTTGACCCCAAGACAGGTGAATCTCTGATGAGAAGAACTGTTCTCATCGCAAACACTTCCGACATGCCGGTAGCTGCGAGAGAAGCATCTGTATATACAGGAATTACAATTGCTGAGTACTTTAGAGATATGGGATACTCAGTAGCTCTAATGGCTGACTCAACATCGAGATGGGCTGAGGCTCTTCGTGAGATGTCTGGTCGTCTTGAGGAAATGCCTGGTGAAGAAGGATACCCGGCTTACCTAGCATCGAGACTCGCACAGTTCTATGAGAGAGCTGGAAAGGTTGTATGCCTTGGAAGCGAAGGAAGAGTTGGAGCTCTATCCGCTATCGGAGCTGTATCACCTCCAGGAGGAGATATATCCGAGCCAGTATCACAGGCTACACTTCGTATCGTAAAGGTATTCTGGGGACTAGATGCTAACCTAGCTCATGCTAGACACTTCCCTGCAATCAACTGGCTAAACAGCTATTCGCTATACGCGGATAGACTTAATGTATGGTTTGCAGAGAATGTTAACAAGGAGTTCCCGACTCATAGAGCAAGAGCTCTTAAGCTACTTCAGGAAGAAGATGAGCTGAACGAGATTGTACAGCTAGTCGGAGTAGACGGTCTATCAAAGGAAGACCAGCTCAAGCTTGAAGTCTGCAAGATGATTCGTGAGGACTATCTACACCAGAATGCGTTCCACGAAGTTGACACATTTACATCTACAAACAAGCAGTTTAAGCTTCTAGACCTAATCCTACGTTTCTATGACGAAGGACTCAAGGGACTTCATGAGCACGCTGACTTTAAGGCAATCGCTTCTCTACCTCTAAGAGAGGATATCGGAAGATTTAAGTATTTCGAGGAGAAGGAAGTTGATAGAGAGTATGCTTCGCTTATTGGCAAGCTAGAGGCTTCGATAGAAGAGCTCATTAAGAAGGCAGGTGAACTGAATGATTAGAGAATATAAGACTATTTCTGAAGTAGCCGGCCCTTTGATGGTTGTTAAAGGTGTAGAAGACGTTGGCTACGATGAACTAGGTGAAATTGAACTTGCAAATGGCGAAATCAGACATTGTAAGGTTCTCGAGCTTAACGGCACTGACGCTGTTGTGCAGCTATTTGAAAACTCCGCAGGAATGAACCTCAAGGAGAGTAAGGTGAGATTCCTTGGTCATGGAAATCAGCTGGGTGTATCTCTCGATATGCTCGGAAGAGTATTTGACGGAATGGGCAGACCTATCGACGGTGGAGCTGAAATCATTCCAGATAACTACTTAGATATCAACGGACTTGCTATGAATCCGGCTGCTAGAGAGTACCCATCTGAGTTCATTCAGACAGGTGTATCCGCTATCGACGGACTTAACACTCTCGTAAGAGGACAGAAGCTTCCTATCTTCTCAGGATCAGGACTTCCTCACGCTAACCTGGCAGCACAGATTGCTAGACAGGCTAAAGTCCGTGGTGCTAACAGCAAATTCGCTGTAGTGTTCGCAGCTGTAGGTATCACTTACGAAGAAGCTGAGTTCTTCATGACGGATTTCCGTAAGAGTGGAGCTATCGACCGTTCAGTAATGTTCCTCAATCTAGCTAATGACCCTGCTGTAGAGCGTATTGCGACACCTCGTATGGCGCTTACTGCTGCTGAGTATCTAGCATTTGAGCAGAACATGCACGTTCTCGTTATAATCACTGATATTACGAACTATGCAGAATCTCTTCGTGAGGTTTCCGCTGCTCGTAAGGAGGTTCCAGGACGTCGTGGTTACCCTGGATATCTGTATACTGACCTTGCTACAATGTACGAGAGAGCTGGTAAGAAGAAAGGAATCGACGGTTCAATCACTATGATTCCAATCGTATCGATGCCTGAGGATGATATCACTCACCCAATTCCTGACCTTACAGGATATATCACAGAGGGACAGATCATCCTATCCAGAGACCTATATAGAAAGGGTGTTACACCACCAATCGATGTACTTCCATCGTTATCACGTCTAAAGGACAAGGGTATCGGTGAAGGTAAGACTCGTAAGGATCACGCAGACGTACTCAACCAGCTCTTTGCTATCTATGCGAGGGGTAAGGAGTGTAAGGAGCTCATGGCTATCCTCGGAGAAGCTGCGCTTAGTGACGTTGATAAGCTTTATGCACAGTTTGCTGATGAATTTGAGAACAAGTACGTATCTCAGGGATACGAAAAGGACAGATCCATTGAGGAAACACTAGATGTTGGCTGGGAACTTCTCAGAACAATGCCTAGATCAGAGCTCAAGCGTGTTAAAAAAGAATACCTCGATGAATTTTATGAGCAGAAGTAGTTCAGTGAGAAAGGGATGATCTTATGGCAAGACTAAATGTTAACCCAACTAGAATGGTCATGTCTAAGCTTAAAGGGCAACTCAAGGTGGCTATCAAAGGTCACAAGCTCATGAAGGATAAGCGCGATGAGCTTATGCGAATTTTTCTTGATCTCGCTAGAGAGATTAAGGCACTTCGTGAAGAGGTGGAGCCAATGCTAGAAGAGGTGTACGGAAGCTTTTCTGTAGCACGTGCCGTAATGACACCGGAGATGCTAGAGGAAGCTCTGATGTATCCTAAGCAGAGTGTGAAACTCGTTGCGACAGAGAAAAACGTAATGAGTATAGACGTTCCATCCTTTGATTTCGAGCAGGAGAACACACAGACTGGAAGCGTGTATCCATACGGATTTGCGACCACATCAGGTGAACTCGACAAATCTATTGAGAAGCTGTCGATTCTATTCCCTAAGCTGCTTCAGCTTGCGGGCATGGAGAAGGAAGCTATGCTCATAGCTGACGAAATCGAGAAGACCAGAAGACGTGTTAATGCTCTTGAGTATGTAAAGATACCTAATTACAAGGAGACCATCAAGTATATCAAGATGAAGCTTGATGAGAACGAAAGAGGCAATCAGACAAGACTCATGAAAGTTAAGGACATGATGTTGCAAGAGAGTATCGAGCAGCAGCGTGCCAAGGATGCTGAGATTCTCGCTCAGATGGCAGAATAAGAGCCTAGGCATAACAATCTAATAAGAAACTAGCGGGATGCAGACTATCTGCATCTCGCTTTTTTAATAGTAATAAATACTTTTAGCTGCCAAGGTGCGTAGAAATACGTGCTAAGAATGTACATTATTTGTACAAGAGAACACATTGACACATGATATTAAAGTGATATCATAATCATATAAATAACACAGCAATTACGACGAGGGCAGAGTATCAGTCCATAATCGCTCTTATGGTAAAAGCGATAAATGCGGTGAAGGAAACTGTGTGTGATTACATAAAAGTGCCAGATACCATACCCTTGAAAGGAGGATTAAATGAAAAAGGTTACAACTTATATGAAAAATCATATCCCTCTGAGGCAGGTTATTCCATTAATTTTGCTAACAATAATTTTCCGATTAGCTATAGGGGGTCTATATGAACTTTCTATCGAATTTTATATAAGTGCTTATGGTAATGAGAGTCTAAATGCATATGTATCTGGCTTACATATAGTTCTCATGGGATTTGGTATATTCATGTGTTTATATGCGATAGTTGTCTATATCATTGAGAGGCGAAGTCATCTACCATTTTGGTATGGGAGATGCCAGAGCGCGGGGTCTAATGCCAATGCAGTTTTTGAAGCAGCCATTGGAACATCGCTCTTACGTCTTTCGCTAGCTGCAACTGCAGTCATTGCGATGCTATTCATTATTGTTTTTACAATAGTAAGCAATATTACAGCTAAACACAGAGAAAAATTAAGACAAAGGTACTTAGGCCATACTGGAAGAGCAGTAGACGATTTGAAGCTCAAAGGCAAAGTGGATTTTGACGGTGAGGTGCTACATGCTCTCGGTAGAGAGGTTATTCCTAAGGATACAGAAGTTAAAGCTGTAGATATTGATGGGTATAATATCGTAGTAGAGAGACTTATAAAAGAATAACGATAAAAGAGCTCCGAAGTTAGCTTCGGAGCTCTTGCTTTTGTATGTTATGAAGATAGCCTAAACTTGGGTTTTATAATTTTGTAAATTTAGCTGAGTACGGAAATATCGATTCCTTCTCTACCTTCGAGAAAGTCTTTGATGAGTGCTAGTGCTAGTTTCACACCACCCTCGCTGCCAGACTCAACATTGAGTGGCATTACAGGGTCGTGAAGTGACTTTCTGAGAAGGAACCAGCCATCATGACCATCGAGGCTATAGTTGATGCGTACTCCTTCGTAGTTAGGGAGTTCAAGCGATAAGCCTGCGGTATGCTCTGCCCAAGTCGTCATATCCTCGAGGATTTTATCTCCAATCTCGCCGAAGTTGTCAGTCGTCAGATTAAACCTAATTTCCAATGACTCAGCAGGCTCAGTAAGTTCAGCAATCATGTACTCGATGCCTTTACCTTCTTTCTTGAGGTTAGCCGCATTGATAATAGTCTGAACGGCAAGGAATGCACCGTCATCCAAGTAGTAGTTGTCAGAGTAGGCTGCGTGACCCGAAGTCTCGATAGCGAGGAATGCATTTTCGCCTTCCTTTGATAGCTCAATTGCCTTGTTAATTACGTTTTTGTAGCCTCTCTTATACCTGAGGTGTTTTAAACCGAGCTTGTCTTCGAGGAAAGTGTGTAGCTCATTTGATGTGATGCTGTCAGTAACGACAGTACCGCCAGGATAATCATCTGCACCGATGGCAGCTGCAAGAGCAACGATTGCGTTTCTACTAATTGGCTTACCCTCTGATGTTACAGCGGCACTTCTATCAACGTCCGTGTCAAATATAATTCCGAGGTCAGCACCAGTCTCACGCACCTGCTTGCAA
>NZ_CALHTQ010000089.1 GCF_938039775.1 uncultured Mogibacterium sp.
GCCACGCATCTTAATCTCATTCTTAACTGTAGGATTTCTCTGAACTCTAGCAACTGTAACGAGATTCATGTAGTACATAGTCATCTCATGAAGTGCTGGAATCTGTGACTGAATAAAGATGGTCGTGCGAGATGGATCAAGTCCAATTGCCAGATAATCCATCGCAACCTGAAGCACACTCTCGCGCACCTTCTCTGGGTTATCAGCATTGTCAGTCAGCGCCTGCGCATCTGCAATCATAACGAACATCTTGTCGATACTCGAATCCTCCTGCAGGATGAGCCTTTGTCTCAATGATCCCACGTAGTGACCTATGTGCAGTCTGCCGGTCGGTCTATCTCCGGTTAATACAACTTTATTTTTACTCATGTTTTTACCTCTTATCTCTATATTTAAAGCTATGGTGCAACTTGCTGTTGGTCTATTTCATCTCGAACTTAGCCGCGCCATCGCGTCCCATAGATGGCATCTTCGGTCGCAACTCCATCCATGTGCACATCCGTCTCCTCTAGCGGAATATCGTCTGTGAGAAGCTTCTCAAAGCAGAGCGCAATCTTGTTAAATCCCGACACACTAAGAAATCTATCATAGTAACCCGCACCGTGACCGATTCTCCGTCCGTCCTTCGAGCATGCCACGCAAGGAACAATTGCTAGGTCAAACTCATCCGCTGCAATTTCAGTCGCTTCAGCAAGCGGCTCTCTAATTCCGAATGAGCCTCTCGCAAGTTCATCGCCGTGCCTATACTCCTTGACTATCATCTCATGCGGTCCGACGCAGAGCGGAATCCCAACGCGTTTGCCATCCTCAAGAGCACCTTCAATAATCGCATCTGTCACAGGTTCACCGCCCATCGACATGTAACAAAATATCGTCTTTGCATCCCTATATGCATCAGTTTGTACTACGAGATTAGTGATTTTCCTGCTTGCCTCTTCGATATATTCGGGAGAAAGCCCCTTTACGATTTCTCGACATCTTGCGCGAAGTGCCTTTTTATTCTCATGTATGTTCTGTTTTCTATGAGTTTCCACATTAGCTCCTTTACTGCACATCGTAGGTCTTGCGGATACATGCAGCCATTTGCCAGATACTAGCCGCATCTACAGCTGGTTAATTATATCCTTCTTTATCTTCCTAGTATATATGATTGACATGCTAAGTCCAAAGAATTCTGCAAATACAAATGAGAGCCACACGTAGTCGATGTTGCCGAGCTTAGATAGGAAGTATGCCGCTGGCAGTAGCACGATTAGCTGTCTTACGATGGAGACATACATGCTGTATACACTCTTGCCAAGTGCTTGGAATACTCCGCCTAGCATGATTGAGTATCCTGCAAGAGGGAACGCGAGCGAGATAATCCTGAGCTCAACGGTTCCAATTTTCATCAGCTCTGGGGATGCTGAGAAAAAGCCTAGCAATACATGCGGGATTGTCCAGAAAATGAACATTCCAATGGTCATCATGGCTATACCGTAAATTACAGACAGTCTCATTGTCTCATCTAGCCGCTTGCGGTTCTGCGCACCATAGTTATATGCGATAATCGGAACTATTCCGTTGTCCATACCGAACACTGGCATAAAGATGAAGCTCTGGAGCTTGAAATAAGCTCCAAAAGCCGCAACCGCAGTAGTCGTAAATTTTACGAGTATCTGATTTAGTCCGAAGACCATGAATGAGCCTACCGACTGCATGATAATCGATGGAATTCCGATTCCGTATATCTCTTTGATAGTCTTCCATCTAGGTCTGAAGCCTTTGTATGTAAGCTTTATCTCCTTATTCTTCTTGACGTTGAAATACAGCCCTAATAGCGCACCAACCGTCTGTCCAAAAACGGTTGCATATGCAGCACCAGCGATTCCCATCTTGGGCACTCCGAACCACCCAAAGATAAGTATAGGATCCATGATTATATTGATTATCGCACCGATACTCTGTGTGATAAAAATATAAATGGTCTTGCCCGTGCTCTGCAGAAGTCTCTCAATAGTCACCTGTAGAAATACCATAATAGAGAGCCAACACACAATTCTAAGGTACGTAACTCCGTACTCGATTATCTCATGATTGCTAGTCTGCATCTCGATAAAAGGTCTAGCGAACACCCCGATGATTACGAATATCGCGTAAGTTACAAAGCACAGGAATATGCCATTTTGCGCCGTAGCAGTTACCTTGTCGAACTCCCTTGCTCCGAGATATCGCGACATAAGAGCACTCATACCGACAGCAGTACCTACTCCAAACGCAATCATCATCGCTTGAACTGGGAAGCAAAGTGATATAGCTGTGAGCGCATTCTCGTTAATCTGTGCGATAAATATACTATCTACGATGTTGTATAACGATAGCACAAACATAGAGACCATAAGTGGCACTGATAGTTTTATAATCAGTGACGGTATTGGTGCTGTTCCTAATTTATTTTCTTTTATTGCCTCATTATAGAGAAAAATTAGAAAAATATATAGTTAAGATAATTTCTGAAAATTTTGAAAAAATAAAATCAATTATTATTTATTTAA
>NZ_CALHTQ010000090.1 GCF_938039775.1 uncultured Mogibacterium sp.
CATACCGACCCAGTTTAGAACATTGAGCTCAAGTGCCGATTCTGCATACTGAACCATAGGCTTCTTGCCGTCCTTACCAACCTTATTGAGGTGTGAAAAAGCAGGCATCATAATCGGAGACGAGAACTTCTCCCCGAAAATCTCGCAATCTAGAACAGGCTGAGTCGCATCAATTGCGCGCATCTCAACATGTATATTGTCTAGATATGTTCTGTTATATACGTTTGCATCATCCGCCTTTCCACTCGTAACAGGAATCAATCCCTTAGGGCCAGGCCATGGACTCTTAAACTCACCCATAATATCCTCCAGAATTTCTTTCGTATCATTAAAACTAATATTGTATTTATCATTTATACCACAAATACTGTGATTAGTGTGTACGCGATTAGCGCAACTACAAGGAAAAGCGAGATAAACGCCGACATGTAGCTCTCATCGTCCTCACATGTAACAAGCGGCTGTACCTGAAGTGGAACTGGGAATCCAGTTGGACACATAAAGTACAGCAGAATAGCAATCTCGAAAACCTTCTCAGATACGAGCTCTGGAAAAACTGCATAGAATAACCCTATGATTATCGAGCAGAGCACGAGTCTAACCGTAGCAAGTCTTGCTAGAGAAGAAATCATCTCCTTTTCGAATTTCAGTTCATATCCCAGTGTAAATAAAATGATTCCTGTTATCGGTGTTATAACTAGCTCCATTGTTGAATTAAATGTAGACTCGAGTCCCATGCTCATAATCATTTTATGAAGTCCCGTAAGGTTCATGAACACTCCCCCGATGACCGAAACCATGAACGAGCTTGTAAAAATCTTCTTTAACAGCTCCTTCCACTCAACCTGACCAACGACTTTCTTAGTCACAAGAATCGGTAGCACTCCAAAGTTAATCAAGATTCCAGCAACGTCAAATGTGACTATATTAACCGCATGTGCCGCTCCGACTATAGATATGTATAGTGGCAAAGCTACATTCCCACCTTCACAAGTTACTAGTAGATAAGGCGAGATATGTGCAAACTTTTTACCGGTAAACGGCGTTAGCTTAAACCCTATAAACAGCACGATTAGCCAGATTATATCCATATATATAATCTGGATGAGGAATGTACTCTTGAGCTCGGATGTTACAAGCACTTTGTATACTAGTAACGGAAATAAGATTGTAAATACTAATTTCTTTGCACCTTCGTTTTGTGCAAATGTAATCCACTGCCTTTTTCTTGCCAGCAGCCCTAAAAAGAGCATAAAAAACACCGGAAATAATGCCTCTACTGCTTTCATATATACCTACCTAATCATCATTACATGTCGATAGAAACAAAAGATTTCGCACAATTAAATAATATGATATTAAGACGATTATACTGGTTATTCTAGTGACGTCAATAGTATTATCCATATAAAGCTGGTTTCTAATCAACCGACTTTAATGCGTCCAGCATATTGAGTTTTCTAATCATGCGATTTACATAAACGCACAACACAAATAGTATTCCTATAACTGCTCCGCTCGGAACTATATATCCCCATATCTCTATATTGGGCGTAAACATAACGTGCGACGGAGCAACATACGCGATTATAAAATCATGTAGTATTTTACCCGATATAAGCCCTAGTCCAATTCCGATAATTGATAGCACTATAGTCTCACGGTATAGGTACATGGTGGCTTCTTTATTAAGAAATCCAAGGACCTTAACGGTAGATATCTCGCGGATTCGTTCTACCATATTTATGTTAGTTAGATTATAGAGAATCACTATGGCTAGCAGGGTCGACATAATCGTTAAAACAAACATTACCGTCAGCAAAGATTTTGATACACCACGAACCTGCTCGATTATATTGAGATTATGAGCTACTCCTTTAACACCTCCTAGATTCATGAATTTTGATGCCACATTAGCAATATCACTCTTCTCATTGACCTTGACCAAATAGCTATTGGCAGCAGGAGTCTCACACCATATCTGTGAATAGTAATCGTCACTAACGAACATATAGTGTCCTGCATACATCTCAGCAATTTCACTGACTCTAACGGTATATGTCTTGCCTCCCTCGTTAAGAACAAATGTGTCTCCCTTCGATACCCCTAATAGCTTTGCTAGCTTTTCGGTAATTACAACTCCATTCTTTGGTAAAGTAATGGAATTATGTAGGGCTTTTGTCTTTATATCAATGAGAGGGGCAAAGCTTTTCTTGGATGTCGCCATGATGGTAATATCTTGCTCATCATCCACTCCTTTTATCTGCTGTGATACCTGCTTAATATACACATCTTCATATCTTGTAACACTTGATGATTTTAAGATCTTATCAATTTTAATTTGCTCATCATTTGTAATCTCATCAGACTTTGTAACAACTACATCATATTTTATAAGATCTCCAAACTGCCTTCCCTCTATATCATTAACCGAAGATGAAATTCCAAGCCCAGCACAGAGTAGCGCAACTGATCCAATGACTCCGAATATTGTCATTAACATGCGCTGTTTGTATCTAAATATATTTCTTGCA
>NZ_CALHTQ010000091.1 GCF_938039775.1 uncultured Mogibacterium sp.
CATAGATGAGTGCTTTATGGATATCACACATTACCTTCATATGTATAGGGAGGCTGCCATGCGCCACAAGGTTTCAGCTGCCCGAGAGATGGCGATGACTATAATCAAAGCTGTGCTAGCAGAGACAGGAATAGTATCAACTGCGGGAATTGGAACTAATATGTATCTGGCTAAGGTTGGTATGGACATAGTCGCCAAGAAGAGCAAAGCTGATGAGGATGGTGTAAGAGTTGCTGAGCTCAATGAGACTTCGTACAAATATCTTCTTTGGAACCACAAACCAATTACTGATTTCTGGCAAATCGGGCGCGGGAAAGCGAAGAGACTCGCCAAGGTTGGGGCATATACGATGGGCGATATCGCGCGTATATCGCTTCATGAAGAGGAATTCCTTTATAGGACGTTTGGCGTAGATGCTGAGATACTGATAGATCATGCATGGGGGAAGGAACCCTGTACTATGGTGGATATCAAGTCGTATAGACCAGAGACACACTCTCTTTCTACAGGGCAGGTGTTACCACGTGCATATGGATATGAAGAAGGACTCAATATATTTATCGAGATGGCGGATAAGCTGTCTATGGATATGGTGAAGAAGAGACTCAAGGCATCACACTTTTCATTTGCAATCAACTTCGATGGACTAAGTCTCGATAGCGGTGAATATACTGGCCCTGTTGTTATTGATTTTTATGGTAGACCAATGCCGAAGGGCGTCTCTGGAAATGTCAGACTTCGTGTGGCAACGAACAGCACTGCCGAAATTATAAGTGGTCTAAAGGGGGCTTTTAATCGCTTGATAGATCCAAAGCTATACATAAGGCGAATCACCATAGCTGCTAATGATATTAAGGGTATGGATGATGAAGCGCAAATCGATATTTTTTCACTATCTGCCTATGATGCAGAAACCTCAATGGAAGGCGAACTTCAGGATGTGATGATAGCAATAAGAGAAAAATACGGTAACAATGCTCTGATAAAGGGTATGAACCTCGAAGAGGGTAGTACATATATAGAAAGAAACAACCAGATAGGAGGTCATAGGGCGTAGATGGGTGCATATGATGAAAGAGTTATAAGGGCAACTAAATTCGAGTATGCCGATATTATCAATAGAGTGCGGCCAGTTCACAAGGCTGATAAATTTTCATATAAGCATCCACGCATGAGTAGTGAGAAGCGCGCCAAGATATTTGCGCCTTTTGCAGCACTGTCTGGTTACGAAGATTCTTTAGCGGATAAGGAAGTAATATACGATATTAGAAGGGTGCTTACTGATGATGAATGCTTTGATTTAGACTGTAAGATTGCAGCTATATATGAAAAGTGCAGAAATAGCATCTTAGCTCGGGAGAATGGTGTCAAAGTCAGAATTCTTTATTTTGAACCACTTGCGGGGGAGGAACTACGTGGCAGGTATAAGGAAGTCAGCGGAATGGTTACGAAGGCTAGTCTAGACACTGAAATCATCTCCGTGCTGGATCAGGAAATTGCTCTTAAATCGATATATAAACTAGATATTATAAGTGCTAGAAGCTCTGGGCTGTAAAGCAAATAAAAATTCCCTGCTGGCTATAGCAGGGAGTGTGTATTCGATTATGTCTATTTATAAAGCCTATAAAAAACCTATAAAACATATAGAACATATAGGGCAAGATGTGAGAAATATCTAAATCCTAAACTCGCGCAATCTGCTCGATTCCTTCAACTGTTCCGAGAAGCTCCATGCCGACAGGTCTCCAGTAATCATAGATGAGGATAGGACCGCTATATTCATACAGAAGTCTTATGACGGTGT
>NZ_CALHTQ010000092.1 GCF_938039775.1 uncultured Mogibacterium sp.
AATTTTTAACTTCAACGAAGTCGCCTACTTTACATTCGTCACCGATAACACTACCCGGTCTTATATACGCGAATGGTCCAACACTAGTTTTCGCTCCGACCTTGCTCTCATATATGTATGACGCTTCTACAATAGAGTTGCTACCTACCTCTGCATCTCTAAGCACAGAGGACTGACCTATGTAAGCACCAGCTCTAATGATAGATTTACCTGAAATCGTAACGTTCTGAGCAATTGTAGCCCCCGCCTCAATCACTACCTCTTCATCAATATAAGCCGAGTAGATATCTACGAAGTTAACTCCATCCTCTTCTAGCCTTCGTCTGTTAGACTCCAGTCTTGCACTCTCGCAATTCCTATACTCCTCAATAGTCATAAACTCCTCCGTTATGCCTTAAGCATCATCTGACCGATTTTGTATACGTCACCAGCACCCATCGTCATTACGATATCATCCTTTTCTGCATTTGCAGAAAGATACTTAACAATATCTTCAAAATCCTGGACGTAATAAACCTCCCTATCAGGGTATTCCGCCTTAATAGCATTTACGAGCTGATATGAAGATACACCGTATACATCCTTCTCTCTAGCCGCATAGATATCTGTTATGATAAGCGAATCTACGTGGTCAAATGACTCTACAAACTCCTCGAACAGAGCCTTAGTTCTAGTATATGTGTGTGGCTGAAAGATTACCCTGAGCTTGTTATGCTTAACCTTGCTTGCAGCTGAAAGGGTTGCCTTTATCTCAGTTGGGTGGTGAGCATAGTCATCAACTATCTTGACACCATTCTTAGTAACACCGGTGAAGTCAAATCTTCTATGTGTTCCTTTGAAGCTCTTTAATGTACCTGCAATGACATCATCGCTTACACCGAGATATTTAGCCG
This sequence comes from uncultured Mogibacterium sp., assembly GCF_938039775.1. Next base: position 894 of record NZ_CALHTQ010000092.1, read on the forward strand.
TAACATATGCGGCCATTGAGTTCAGAACGTTATGTTCTCCCGGTACACCTAGATGCAAGTGGCAAAGAATCTTGCCCTCATGACAGATGTCGTATTCAGGAAAACCGCTGTCATCGAAAGAAATGTTTTCTGCATAGAAATCGTTACTATCTGTGTATCCGTACGTAATTACGTTATTAAGCCCTCTAAGCGCTTCCTTCACGAAAGGATTTTCACCATACGCAATGATGATTCCCTTCTTAGGAATGTTGGAAACGAACTCCTTGAACGACTTAACAATGTGGTCTATATCTTTGAAGTAGTCAAGATGATCGGAATCTATATTGAGAAGCACTCCGATATTTGGAGTTAGATGTAAAAAGCTATCCATATACTCACATGCTTCCGTAACAAAGTAGTTGGTGGCACCAATTTCTACGTTGCCCTTTATCTCTTCTACATTACCACCAACAAGAATCGTTGGTTCATACTTTGCATCGCGAAGTATAAGCGATGTCATTGATGTTACAGTTGTCTTGCCATGTGTACCGCATACAGCAATGCTATGCTTATAGTTATTCATGAGCATGCCGAGTACTTCCGCACGAGAATAAATAGGAATTCTTCTCTCTTTCGCACGAACAATCTCAGGATTCGTATCAGATACAGCGTTAGAATACACTATAGCATCAACGTCATCTACATTCTCCGCCTTATGCTCATAGAATACTTTAATACCAACCTTGTTGAGGTGGTCGGTAATTGCAGATCTATTGATATCAGTGCCGCTAACCACATGACCATTGTCCTGTAGTATCTCTGCAACAGCTGATAGGCCTACACCGCCAATACCCAGGCAATGAATTCTCTTGAACTTTGAAATATCAGCCACTTTATTTACCTCCAAGCAAATTAATACCTCGAATAATTATACGGTATATTACCCATTATTTCAACGAATAAAAGGTACGAATCATGATTATTACACGAATTGACTTTTGTTCTAATAGCGGTAAAATGAATGATATTGGAGGAATTTGCCATGAAGAAAAATAAGCGTGTTGGAAGCTTAATTACAGAGCTTCTCTCCCACCCTAGCAAACAATATTCTTATAACGACTTTTGCTCAAAATTCGATATTGCAAAATCTAGTCTCAGTGAGGACATCACTACCGCTGGTGAGATCATTGCCGAGGAAGGTATCGGTAGAATCGAGACTATCCAGGGAGCAAACGGCGGATTAAAATATGTACCATCATTGTCTAACGACAAGCTGAAAGCACTACAAGAAACACTTGCTAATAAGCTATCCGATCCTGCGAGAATACTAGGAGGAAGCTTTTTATACACATCAGACCTAATGTTTGACGGGCAGTTAACTCGTAGTATGGGAACTTACTTTGCAGGCAAATTCGCAAGTCTAAACGCAGACTACATAGTGACAGTCGAGACAAAAGGAATTTCTCTTGCTGCCGATGTAGCATTTATGATGAACCTGCCTCTAGTAGTAGTTAGACGCGAAGCTAAATATTCAGAAGGATCAACTGTGAGTATTAACTACTTCTCCGGTTCTTATGACCGTATACAAAAGATGTCAATTTCTAAGAGAGCCGTTGAACCACATAAGCGCGCCATAATCATAGATGATTTTATGCGCGGAGGTGGCAGTCTTAAGGGCGTATCAGAAATACTTTCGGAGTTTGAAATAGAAGTTGTAGGTGCAGGAGTTGCTATAGCTTCAAGAGAACCTATAAAGAAGAAAATCGCCAATTATCTGCCTGTAATATATCTAGAGTCAATTGATGAGGACGAAAACGTTATTAAGGTATCGTTTTAAAAAACGAGTTTTAGGTTATTGATTAATATACTTAAATACGCTTTGTTTTCTCCACACATATGACATAATCGAGTTATATAATCATAATAATTTATGATTAGAGGGAGAGATTATTGCTAAAATTTGATATGCATTGCCATACAAGATATGGTTCAATAGATGCCAAGGTTAGAATTTCTGAATACGTCGAAATCCTTTCTGAAAAAGGATATGACGGAATGCTCGTCACAGACCACGATTCTTACCGCGGCTACAATAGATGGAAAGCTGAAAATCCGGACAGTACATTTAGAGTAATCAGAGGAATCGAATATGATACAAGGGATGCTGGTCATTTTATAATTATTATGCCAGATGGTGTTCACTTACAGGCTCTCACTATGCGCGGTATGAAGGTTGA
>NZ_CALHTQ010000093.1 GCF_938039775.1 uncultured Mogibacterium sp.
CAGCGGACCAGAGCTAGCGGAGGAGCTCGAGAAGCGGAACATCTGGGTGGAACTCACGCATGGCAGCTACGTGATGCTGATGACGGGAATCGGAAACGAACGAGGGGACTACGAAGACATCCTGACCGCCCTGCGTGACCTCTCGGAGCAGTATCGCGGCAGACTCAGCGAAGCAGAACAGTCATACCTAGAAGCACAGAATCAAACACCTGAGACTGCCGCCAAAAAACCAGCACCAATACAGGCTGCATCAGATTCAGCGCTTACAGAGAGACTTGAGCAGCGCAGAATCCCAGATACATATGAGGAGATTCCTCTCTATAGTGCAGAGGGCAGAGTTCTCTATGAATCACTCATTCCTTATCCTCCTGGTAGCCCTATTGCTTGCCCAGGTGAAGTTCTTAGCAAAGAGGTTATCTTGTACATCAGAGACAAATTAGTAGCACAACATGTGGTTCTGGGGATAGATGAAGAGGGAAGAGTTAAAGTTGAACCCGATTGTGTACTTTTCAAGGAAGTTTCAGGTGACTTATAGGAAATTTTGATGTATAATTTTTCTCATGCAATGGATATTATTTGTACGAATCTAAGAAAGGAAGGGTTCTTAAGGATGAGCCAAGGTAAACATTTACCAAGCATTTTGGTTAAGCATCACAAGAATACTGCAGGTCGTGAGACCGAAGTGATGCCAATTCCGGATGTGGTTGAAATCTGCATGTCGCAGAGCATTGGTGCTCCTTGTCAGCCTCTCGTTGCAAAAGGCGACTATGTCAAAGTTGGTCAGAAGATCGGTGACACAGAAGCTTTCGTTAGTGCGCCGGTACATTCCAGCGTATCTGGAACAGTAACTGACATTACATCAGTGCGTTCTTCGATGGGCGGAATGGAGACACATATCGTAATTGAGACTGATAAGAAGCAGGAAATCAGTGAAGAGGTACAGGTGCCTCACATTGAGAGTCATGCTGATTTTGTCAAGGCAGTAAGAGCTAGTGGTATGGTTGGATTAGGAGGTGCTTCGTTCCCAACGAGCATCAAGATGGATCCAAAGAATCTAGACGAATGTACTACTCTAGTTATCAACGGTGCTGAGTGTGAGCCATTCATTACAGGCGATAACAGAATCATGGTAGAGGATGGACAGGATGTTCTCGATGGTATGCTTCTAACTATGAAGTATTTGAATCTCGAGAAGGGAATCATCGGTGTCGAGGAGAACAAGCCTGATGCCATCGATAACTTAAACAGACTGATTCAGCAGAATGGAATCACTAACATTGAGGTGTTCAAGCTACAATCGAGATACCCAAAGGGAGCTGAGCGTGTGCTCGTATATGAGACTACCGGCAAGGTTATGAATGCTGGAGTTCTTCCTGCACAGCTTGGTGTTATTCTATGTAACGTTTCTACTATAGGTATTCTCGGACAGTACTTCAGAACAGGTATGCCTCTTGTTCAGAGAAGAATCACTGTTGATGGAGATGCTGTTGCTGAGCCTAAGAACGTATTCGTTCCAATCGGAACTCGCATCGCTGATGTAATTGAGTTCTGTGGTGGATACAAGCAGGAGCCTAAGAAGGTTGTAATGGGCGGACCTATGATGGGACGTGCAACTCACTCTGATGAGACTCCAACTGTTAAGAATACTGGTTCACTTCTATGCTTCGGCAAGGAGTCAGCTACAGTTAAGACTGAGACTGGATGTATCAACTGTGGTCGTTGTCACCACGGATGTCCATTCAAGCTCGTTCCTATGCTCTACGCAGATTTCTACGAGAGACACGACGCAGAGTCACTTGATAAGTTCAAGGTTATGCAGTGCATGGAGTGCGGAAGCTGCTCTTATGTATGTCCTGCAAGAAGACCTTTGAGCTTTACCAATAAGCTCGCGAAAGGCTTGGTAAAGGAGGCAGCGAAGAAGAATGGATAATAAGAAATTTCATAACAATCTGATAGTATCCACATCTCCACATATCGTTACAGATGAAGATACTACCAAATTAATGGGAACTGTTCTGCTTGCAATGTTTCCAGCACTAGTTGCCAGCGCATATATTTTCGGAGCTAGAGTTCTACTACTCGCAGCAGCTTGCGTAATCGCTAGCGTTGGTTTCGAATGGATATACAACCTGCTTGCTAAGAAGCCGCAGACAATCAGCGATCTTAGTGCAGCAGTAACAGGTCTACTAATCGCATTTAACGTTCCATCCAGCTTCCCAGTTTGGATGGCAGTACTAGGATGTTTCGTAGCTGTAGTTGTTGTTAAGCAGCTTTACGGTGGAATCGGAAGAAACTTCGTTAACCCGGCAATCACTGCCAGAATCTTCCTTTTCATCTCGTTTGCAGCACAGATGACAACATGGCCACTTCCAAGAATGGCAGCTAAGACTGATGCGGTAACAGGACCTACACCTCTAGCACTCGTTGCTGGTGGCGCTAGTAAGGCTGACCTTCCATCCAACATGGATATGTTCCTAGGATTCACTGGCGGATCCCTCGGTGAAGTAAGTGCTCTTGCGCTTCTCGTTGGAGGACTTTTCCTTATCTGGAGAAAGGTAATTTCCCCAGCAATTCCATGTGCGTTCCTCGGAACTGTATTTGTTATCGCTCTTGCATACTACAAGGGTGACTTCAACATGGCTATCTTCCACCTATGTGCTGGTGGTGTAATGCTTGGTGCATTCTTCATGGCTACAGACTATGTAACATCGCCTAAGCTAACTAAGGGTCAGATTATGTTCGGTATCGGATGCGGAATTATCACAATGGCTATCCGTCTATGGGGTAACTATCCAGAAGGTGTTTCGTTCTCAATCCTACTTATGAACATCTGCACACCACTTATCAACAGATGGTCGTATAAGAGCTATGTAAAGGGAGGTGCGAAATAATGAAGAAAAAAGAAAGTACATTTTCAAGTTTCATTTCGCCGATCCTCGTGCTCGTACTGATTTGTTTCGTAGTTACATTTGCACTTGCTATGGCATACGGTGTTACGAAGCCAATCATCGATAAGAACAACCTCAAGGAGTCCAACAAGGCTAAGTCTGAACTGATTCCAGAGGCTAACGGCGAATTCAAGAACTATGATGGCAAGCTCGTAGTAGTTCAGAAGAATAAGGTTTACGTTACAGAGGCATCCAAGGCTGTAAATGGCTCAGGTGTAGTAGTGACTGTAAACTCAAACAGTTATGGCGGTACTCTAACCGCTATGGTTGGTATCGATAACAAGGGCAAGATCACTAACGTTAAGATTATGAGTGCTCAGGATACTCCTGGTATCGGTACTAAAGCTCAGGATCCAAAGCACCTTGGACAGTACAAGGGACTTACAGATCTTGGAAGCGAAACTATTAAGGATGCAAATTCGAAGGTTAAGTACATCACTGGAGCTTCGATTTCCTCACAGGCTGTACATGAAGCTGTTTTCGCAGGTCTAAAACAGTACAAGGCTATGGGAGGGGCTAAATAAATGAGCAATAAGAGTAAATTATCTATCATCACAAACGGTATCATCAAAGAGAACCCAGTATTGGTTCTTCTAATCGGTACCTGCCCTACACTAGCTACATCTTCATCCGCTTCGAACGGTCTCGGTATGGGACTCTCAACCACAGCGGTACTGATTGCAGCTAACGTAGTAATATCACTACTTCGTAAGGTTATTCCTGACAAAGTAAGAATCCCGTGCTACATCGTAGTAATTGCTGGATTCGTAACAGTAGTTCAGTTCTTGCTAGAGGCATACGTGCCAGCACTTTATAAGTCGCTAGGTCTATTCATTCCTCTAATCGTAGTAAACTGTATCATCCTCGGAAGAGCTGAGGCGTTTGCTAACAAGAACACTGTATTTGATTCTGCTCTAGACGGAATCGGAATGGGTCTCGGATTCACGCTCACACTTACAGTAATGGGTACAATCAGAGAGCTACTCGGAGCAGGAACATGGTTCGGTATGACAGTATTCGGTTCATGGTTCACACCAATCGGATTTTTCAACCTAGCACCTGGTGGTTTCTTCGTATTCGGAGTTCTCATCGCAGTACTAAATGTACTCACTAAGGGCAAGGCTCTCAAGAAGAAATCGTTTAGCTGTGGCACATGCCCAATGTACAATTCATGCAACCTAGCAGAAGCTAAGGAAGTTGCAGCAGAGGAGAAAGGAGCTGAGGCATAATGTTAAATTTAGTTATCATCTTTATGTCGATCGTTCTTGTAAATAACTTCCTGCTATCGCAGTTCCTCGGAGTCTGCTCGTTCCTCGGAGTTTCTAACAAGATGGAATCGGCGGTTGGTATGAGTGGTGCGGTAATATTCGTAATGGTAATTGCGGAAATTACAACATGGCCAATCCAGCAGCTACTTAACAAGCTAGATATCGCATACTTACAGACTGTAGTATTCATTCTTGTAATCGCGGCTCTAGTACAGTTCGTTGAGATGTTCATGAAGAAGTTTATGCCAGCGCTTCAGAAATCGCTCGGTATCTACCTTCCTCTAATCACAACAAACTGCGCTATCCTCGGTGCGACAATCAACGCTATCAACTATAACTACACATACATTCAGGCTATCGTTTACACAGCTGGAGCTGGAGTGGGTTTCGGTCTTGCGATGGTACTGTTTGCAGGTGTTCGTGAAGAGAAGCTATGGAATGAAGAGGGCGTACCTGCTGCATTTAAGGGAGTTCCAATGGTACTCGTAAGTGCAACAATCCTCTCTCTATCGTTCATGGGATTCTCAGGATTATTCCAGTAAGGAGGGGTATAGATGAATGCAATTATAACAGCAGTAGTACTTGTAGTTTGCGCAGGATTTGTAGCTTCCCTCTTGCTAGTAATCGCTTCGCACGCTTTCTACGTTCCAGTAGATGAGAGAGTGTCCGAGGTAAGAGAGATTCTACCTGGTGCTAACTGCGGTGGATGCGGTTTTGCTGGATGTGATGACTATGCAAACGCAGTAGTTAACGATGAGTCAACAAGCTGTAGCGCTTGTACAGTGGGTGGAGCTGCTTGTGCTGAGCAGATCTCTAACATACTCGGTCGTGCTGCAGGTGGCGCTGATAAGCAGATCGCACAGGTAATGTGCAACGGAACATGCGATGCTTCCAAGAAGATTCTTGAGTGGCAAGGCATGCAGTCTTGCGCAGGAGCTAAGACATTCTTTAACGGCAACTCAGCTTGCGCACAGGGATGTATCGGTCTTGGAGACTGCGTTGGTGTCTGCGAGTTCGACTCTATCGGTATTATCGATGGCGTCGCTAAGGTTAATAGAGACACATGCGTTGCGTGTGGAAAATGTGTTGTAAACTGTCCACAGTCCATCATCAAGATGGTTCCTTATAAGAAGGAAGTTCACGTTCTATGTATGAACACTGAAAAGGGTGGAGTTACTCGTAAGCAGTGCTCGAACGGTTGTATCGGATGTGGAAAGTGTGAGAAAGCATGTAAGTTCGATGCTATCCACGTTAATAACAACGTTGCAGCAGTAGATTACGAGAAGTGCAAGAACTGCGGAATGTGTATGGGCGTTTGTCCTACAGGATCAATCAACAGCTACAATGAGAGACACGCTAAGATGGCAATCAATGCCAAGAAGAAGGCTGAGGCTGAGAAGGCTGCTAAGGCAGCTGAAGCGAAGGCTAAGGCAGCAGCTCAGGCGTAAAGGTTCGTACAATCGAATATAGCGATTAGACACGACTGGCGGTATGCTGGTCGTGTTTTTTATGTAAATGAGTATATTAGAGCGAGCTCAGTTGTCGTGCAATACAAAATAGATGCTTAAAACTGTTATATACAACAATAAAATAAAAAAATATTTATGTGTTGACACAAATTAATCTCTTTGCTAATATTATTTTAAGATGTACTTATATCAGTACATGTGCTAGATATCATGGTGACTAGTGATTAGAAATTATTTAGTTAAAGGAGAGAACAGATGCTTCCGATTGTAAAAACAATTAATGCTTTTCTAGCAGATTATGTGTTGGTATTCATGCTATTAGGCGTTGGACTATGGTATACCTTTAGAACTAAGTTCGTGCAGATTAGATATTTTAAAGAGGGATTCAAGAGAACCTTCGGTGGTATCTTGCTTAAGGGTGACAAACAGGACAGTGGTATGAGCTCATTTCAGGCTCTTGCGACTGCAATTGCAGCACAGGTAGGAACTGGTAACATCGTTGGCGCATCAGGAGCTATCCTGACTGGAGGCCCTGGAGCTATCTTCTGGATGTGGATTATCGCATTCTTCGGTATGGCTACAATCTACGCAGAGGCTACACTGGCTATAGAGACTAGACAGAAATCTCCGTCGGGAGAAGTCCTTGGCGGCCCTGTTTACTACATTAGAACTGCATTTAAGGGCAGCTTTGGAAAGTTCCTCGCTGGTTTCTTTGCAGTGGCTATTACTTTGGCCCTAGGATTCTTCGGCTGTATGGTACAGTCGAACTCTATTGGAGCTACATTCAGCACGGCGTTCGGAGTACCTGGATGGACAGTTGGTATAGTTCTAGTTGTACTTTGCGGATTTATTTTCATCGGTGGAACTCAGAGACTTGCTTCCGTAACTGAGAAGGTCGTTCCAATCATGGCAGCAATCTTCATTCTTGGCGGAGTGATTCTGCTAGCGATGCGTATTCAGTACATCCCAGCTACATTTGGAATGATTTTTAAGTATGCGTTCCAGCCACAGGCTATCATCGGCGGAGGCTTCGGTATGGCTCTTAAGACTGCAATCTCGCAGGGGGCTAAGAGAGGTCTATTCTCGAATGAAGCTGGTATGGGTTCGACTCCACATGCTCATGCGCAGGCTAACGTTAAGAATCCTCATGAGCAGGGTACTGTTGCTATGATAGGCGTGTTCATAGATACGTTTGTAATCCTGACACTTAATGCGCTCGTAGTTATTTCGACGATGTACACACCAGATGGCCCAATTAGCAAGGGTGTTATTCCTGAAGGAATTGACAAGACAAATCTCGCACAGACAGCATTCGCATCTGCATTTGGTGACAAGGTTGGCCCAGCGTTTGTAGCAGTATGCTTATTCTTCTTCGCATTCTCAACTATCCTCGGATGGAACATGTTCGGTAAGATCAACATGATATACCTATTCGGAGAGAAGGCAGCAAAGGTATATACAGCGATCGCACTCGTATTTATCTTCTTAGGAACATGCGCTGAGAACGATCTCGTGTGGGAACTTTCAGATATGTTTAACCAGCTGATGGTAATCCCTAACGTTATCGCCCTATTTGCTCTAACAGGGCTGGTTCTGCA
>NZ_CALHTQ010000094.1 GCF_938039775.1 uncultured Mogibacterium sp.
CAGACATAAGAATTTCTACATCTTCAATTCCAAAATCCTTCTGCAGTATAGCGACACCGACTTTTGAATGAGCGAGTTCAGGTGTATTAAAAAACTTTAGATCAACGCCATACATTCTTATTAAGCGGTTCATGGTCTCACACGAATAACATTTAGCAATGTCGTGTACAAGTCCCGCAAATCTTGCTTTTTGAACGTTGGCACCATGTATTGTTGCTAACTCATCTGCCATTTCAACAACACCAAGTGAGTGTATGTATCTATGCGGATTTAATACGCGTTTTAGATATGCATCAAGTTCTCTAGTCTTTGTATAATCCATTACTAATAATATATTCCTCTACAGTATCCGCGACTAGACCAGATAATGATTTTCCTTTCTTGCAAAGTTCTCTTATACGAGATGATGAACAGTCAAATGGTGGCATATTGAGCAAGTGAATATCAGCTCCATAGACTGTGCGGTACTCGCAGATTTTCTGCTCCCCTAACTGATTGTCAATTCCAGGTCTTACAGCCGTTATAAGCGAGAACTCCTTCAATATTTCAGTTCCCTTATACCAAGTGTCAATTGCAACAAGAGAATCATAGCCCAGCACGAAATAAAGATGTGCATCATATAGAGATGAAAGATCTTTTAGTGCATCATACGTATATGATATTCCCTGCTTATCAATTTCATATCTAGTCATATCAAGCCTTAGGTTGTGCTGTATAGATAGTTCAATCATCTTACATCGGTGTTTGGCTGAAGATATCTTAGCATCTAGCTTAAATGGCGAGACTGTATTTGGCATAAATACGAGTTTATCAAGCCCTAGTTCTTCAAGTGCGGTTTCCGCTAATTTAATATGTGCGAGATGAATTGGGTCAAACGTACCACCAAAAATCGCTATCTTTTTCATATAGTAGTTCCTATATATATTAAGGATATTAGCATGTGAAATAGCCACATGCTAATACTAATATATTAAACTTATTCGAGCTCAGCAGTAATTGCTAAGCCTAACTCTTTAAGCTGAGCTTTATCAGCTCTACCTGGCGCTTCCGATACTAGGCACTCGGCATTAGCATTCTTAGGGAATGCAATAACCTCCCTTATACTGCTTTCTCCGAGTAATAGCATTACCATTCTGTCTAGTCCATAGGCAAGTCCAGCGTGAGGTGGCGCACCATATTTAAATGCTTCAATAAAGAATCCAAACTTCTCCATTCTTTCTTCCTCACCAAGGCCAAGAACCTGGAACATTCTGTCCTGAAGCTCTCTATCGTGTATTCTTATAGATCCTCCACCAAGCTCAACTCCATTAAGAACTATATCATAAGCATCTGCATTTAGTGATAGAATATCTCCATCGAGTTTATATAGCTCATCAAGTTTAGGCTGTGTAAATGGATGATGCATCGCCTTGAGATTACCCTCGTCATCCTGTTCAAACATTGGGAAATCAACAACCCATAGGAAATTGAATTTATTATC
>NZ_CALHTQ010000095.1 GCF_938039775.1 uncultured Mogibacterium sp.
AGGTCGTGAATGGCAAAAAAGTAGCGATTCTAGGAACGGGCGGAGCGTCGCTATCTGCCGTGTATGCCATGAAAAAGCTAGGAGCTCGTAATATCGTAAGAATTTCGAGAGGTTTTGATTTTCATAGTGAAAATAATGGTGAAAGCTCATGTAGTTCGCGAAGAAGTAGCGACATATGCATATACGATGATATCTGCTGGCGAGATGCTGAGATCATCATAAATGCTACTCCGGTAGGGATGTTTCCTGATAATGGCAAATCGCCACTGGACGCATATGACATAAAGTGGGAGGAACTGGGGTGTGCGGAAATTGCAGTTGACCTAATATATAATCCACATAGAACTAAATTCATGCAGGATGCAGAGGCTGTGGGAATAAAAACAATTGGCGGTCTAGGCATGCTGATATGGCAGGGGATATATGCTAGAGATATCTGGGAAGGCAAAGAGATGGAGCCGGATTATTCGCTGGCTGCATCTGTAATGGAGAGGCTTCTGAGGGAACAACTCAATCTGGTTACTGTTGGCATGCCAGGCAGCGGCAAATCATCAATATCGAGACAGGTGGCTCTCGCTATGAAACGCAACTTCATAGACATAGATAGAGCGGTAGCGCATGATGAAAAGTGTCATATAACAGAGCTCGTTAAACAAGTAGGAATAGATGCATTTAGGGATCTTGAAAGCGTTAAGCTTAGAGATGTATGTGCAAAAAACTATCAGGTGATTGCAACTGGTGGAGGTTCAATTCTAAGGGAAGAGAACAGAGAGATAATCCGTGAAAACAGTGTTGTCATATATATAGATAGACCTACTAATCTCTTGGCTACAAATAATAGACCCCTCAGCCAGAGCAAGGGTGTGCATAACCTCTATAAAGAGCGTGCTAAAATATATCAGGATATAGCTGATGTTAAGATAAACAATAGGTTTAAGTTCGGAAGAGAGAAGCAGATTGTAGATAAGAGCAAGACATTTAGTAAGAAGCAGAACTCAAATCCGAAGCAGTCGCAATATATGCGTGATATAAGAAGATTTGCGAAAAGTGTTGCGAAGAGATATAAGCTTCATATTCGTGATATTGTTGAAAGAGACATATATGGTGTTGGCAGGTAAAATCATAAACAGATAAGAAAACGACTCTCGGCTGAGAGTCGTTTTCCTTTATATTATTTAATTGCCGAAACTGCTAATCGAAATGTTGATTTGCATTTAAGCTTCATGGTTTAGAACAATTTTAGTCCAAAGAAGGTGTTAAGCTGACCTACAAGGATGAAGAATGTGAATACAGGTGCAACCCACTTGAGGCAGAATCTGTAGAACTTTTCAGACTTAAATTCAGAGCCGATATGCACTTCTTCAGGAAGCATGTCTGGAT
>NZ_CALHTQ010000096.1 GCF_938039775.1 uncultured Mogibacterium sp.
CTTCGAGCTCAGGTGTCTTAGTAGTAACTAGTCCGAGAACTACTTTCTTGTCTTCTGGAACCTTGGCTAGAGGCTCAAATCCGCCTGATCTCTCATCGTCAAACTCTAGGAAGAACGCTTCAACATTCTCCTTTCCAAGTAGCACATCTGCTACCGAATCATATGGACCGCTACTGATGTATGTTGAGTGGTAATTTCCACGGCACACGTGAGTAGTAACTACTAGATCTTCTGGTGCTGTTGCGATTACCCTGTTGTTAACATCTTTGTACTTCTCCTGAACTTCTAACGTACCTTCCTTGGTTGTTCCAAATAGAAGCGAACCAGATTTATCTGCGAATAGACCCCAAGTGCAGTCATCGAGCTGCAGATTTCTACAACCAGCATCATATAGCTGTCTGATGAACTCAGCATATACTTCTACAACATCATCGATAAATGCTTCTTCACTTTCATAATGTGCAAAAGTTGACTCTAGATTGAACGGAAATAGGAACTGTGCAAGGAACTGTGCTGGCGAAGGAATTGTCTGCTTCGCTACTGTGTTCTCGTCCTCAAATTGCTTTACGAATCTAAAGTGTTCTACGAAAGGATGCTCTTTTGACAGCTTTAGCTTTCCTACTAAATATGTATCATCTACAATTGCATCTTCTCCGTGGAATGGTAGGCCTGTCTTGGTTGGCTTGTGACCTACACCCTCAAGCGCCCACATGAAGTCCAGGTACCAAGTTGCTCTTCTGAACTCTCCGTCAGTGATTACAGGATATCCTATCTCTTTAAGCTTGGATACGAGTTCTGTGATTGTCTCGTCCTCAACCTTTTTTAATTCATCATATCCGATATTACCGTTATCAAAATCTCTTCTCGCTTCCTTAAGTCTCTCTGGTCTTAGGAAACTTCCTACAAAATCATATCTAAATGGTGACTTTAAATTGCTCATTTCTAAACCTCCTGTTTTGTTGCATACCTACGCCCAAACTTCGTCTGCAATCTCTTTAACTAATCTTAGCTTAGCCCACTGTTCTTCTTCAGTTAGCTTATTTCCAATCTCGCAAGAAGCGAATCCGCACTGTGGACTGAGACAAAGTCTCTCAAGAGGCACGTACTTGCTTGCTTCCTTAATTCTTGCAATAACTTCTTCTTTATCTTCTAACTCTGGCGACTTAGTTGTGATAAGGCCGAGAACGACCTTCTTGTCAGGTGAAACCTTCGCAAGGGCTTCAAAATTACCTGAACGCTCATCGTCATACTCGAGTAGCAGAGCATCTACGTTCTCCTTTGCAAACACATAGTCTGCTACTGAATCGTATGCACCGCTTGAAAAGTATGTCGAATTATAATTCCCTCTGCAGATATGCGAAGTAATAACTAAGTCTTCAGGCTTGCCTTCAAGCGCCAAGTTGTTTACCTCGAGTAGTTGAGCCTTAACTGTTTCTAAGTCTATACCTAGAGCTTTGTATCTAAGCTTTGCAGCATCTCCGACTACTGCCCCCCATGTACAGTCATCTAGCTGTAGGTTACGACAACCAGCACCGTAGAACTGCTTGATTACGTCTTGATATGCCTTAGCGATATCCTGAATCAGCTCTTCATTTGTCTCATAGAACTCTCTAGTGCTCTCTAGGTTATCTGGAATGATGAACTGCTGGAATGTCTGTGCTGGTGCAGGAATCGTGTACTTAGCAACAGTGTTCTCATCTTCAAACTGCTTTAAGAATTTAAAATATTCTACGAATGGATGAGGCTTTGCTTTGAGCTTGCCTACTAGGTATGTATCATCTAGCAATGCGAGTTCGCCATGAAACTGAATTCCACCACCTGTATTCTCATGTTCTACACCTTCAAAGCCCCACATGAAGTCGAGATGCCAGAATGTTCTTCTAAACTCTCCATCTGTTACTACCTGATAGCCAAGTTCCTTCTGCTTAGCTACTAGCTTTGTAATCTCTTCATTAACGACCTTGTCGTACTCTTCCTGACTAATCTCATTCTTTCTTAGCTGTACCTTTGCATCTTTAAGTGCTTGTGGTCTTAGAAAGCTTCCTACATAGTCATATCTAAACGGTGTCTTTAATTCATTGCTCATCTCTACATACCTCCTCTTGTTTACTAAATATAGATTACCATCAAGTAAAAATTTATGGAAATACTTATAATCCATAGCGAGGTATAGATTGAATTTATATCTAGCAAACAGTCCACAAAAAATAAAAACAGGACCCACTATATGAGTCCTGTAAATCAATTTACCTTTTATTCTAGTATAGTTTTGCTCCTGCCGGAATAGAGTCATCAAGCATAACTAGGTTGAGAATCTCCTCACCATCATAGTCACAGATAGCAGATAGAAGCATACCGCATGATTCTATTCCCATCATCTTGCGTGGTGGTAGATTAGTGATTGCTACCAGAGTCTTTCCAACTAGCTCATCTGCAGAGTATGTCTCCTTGATGCCAGATAGGATTGTTCTAGTCTTACCTGATCCATCATTGAGTGTAAACTTAAGGAGTTTCTTACTCTTTGGCACTTCCTCACAAGCTAGCACCTTAACTACTCTAAAGTCAGACTTGCTGAATGTATCGAAATCAACTACATCCTCGAATAACGGTTCTACCTTAACCTTTGACAGATCTAGCTTTCTCTCAGCCTTTTCGTCAGAGCTACCACCCTTACCTATAGGCTTCATTACAGGGAATAGCTGTACGTCTCTGATAGTCGAAGAATCGGTGAGAAGCATAACAAGTCTATCAACTCCGATTCCAAGTCCACCAGTTGGAGGCATTCCAACCTCGAGAGCATTTACGAAATCCATATCCATCGGATGAGCTTCATCGTCAAGTCCGAGGTCTAGCTCACGCTGCTGCTCGGCAAATCTCTCGTACTGATCGATTGGGTCATTGAGCTCTGAGAATGCATTGGATAGCTCCCAGCCATTGATATATGCTTCGAATCTACGAGTGATGCGTGGGTCTTCTGGATCCTTCTTTGCTAGAGGTGATACCTCTACCGGATGTCCTGTCAGGAACACTGGTCCATCGAGAAGGCCTGGAATGTCTTCGCAATACTCATCGAACATCTCAGCGATGATTTTGCCACGAGTCCACTTATTAACCTCTTCAGCGTCCATTCCGTATGCGATTGCACGTTCACGTGCCTCTTTATCATCCTCAATCTTATCGAAAGGAATTCCTGTAACCTTGATTACAGCTTCCGTCATATCTATCTTGTTCCATGGTGGTGTAACGTCAAATGTCTTACCCTCATAAGAGATAATCGGTGATCCATTTACCTCCATCGCACACTTATAGACGATCTGTTCCATGAGATCCATCATGCTCTCCTGATTTCCGTAAGCCATGTAACACTCCATAGAAGTGAACTCAGGGCTGTGATTCTTATCCATACCCTCGTTACGGAAAACTTTGCCTAGTTCATACACTCTATCAAGTCCACCGACAATCAGTCTCTTGAGCGGAAGCTCGAGAGAGATTCTGAGGTGAAGATCGAAGTCGAGCGCATTGTGGTGTGTGTTGAACGGTCTAGCATTAGCACCACCAGCGATAGTCTGTAGCACTGGCGTTTCAACCTCAAGGAAGCCATAGTCATCCTCGAGTACTCTACGAATGGTGCTCACTACCTTTGCACGCTTTAAGAATGTGTCTCTTACGTCAGAATTTACGATAAGGTCAACGTAACGCTGTCTATACCTAAGATCTGTATCTACGAGTCCACTCCACTTGTCAGGAAGCACCTGTAGGGATTTAGCCTGAAGTGTTAGCTCCTGCACGTGAATTGAAATCTCATCTGTCTTAGTCTTGAACACGATGCCCTTTAGCCCTACGAGGTCACCGATATCGTATGTCTTGAAAACTGTGTATTCTTCAGCTCCTATGTCGTCGCGCTTAACGTAGCACTGGATTCTACCCTGCTTATCCTGGATGTCGAAGAATGCCGCTTTGCCCATGATTCTCTTGCTCATGATACGACCAGCAACTGCTACCTCTTGATCTTCCATAGCGTCGTAGTTGTCCTTGATATCTTTGCTGTGAGCAGTTACATCATATGTCTCCTGCACGAATGGGTCTCTACCCATAGCGCGAAGTTCCTGCAGCTTATCTCTTCTAATCTGTCGCTGTTCACTTATCTCTTCTGCTGTAAGCTCCGGCTGTTCCTGCTCAAGAGTCTTTACATTATCATTACTCATTATGATTCCGTAATCCTTTCTCACGAATTATATAAATGTACTGTCATATCGCCGTATGGCGCAACGTAAAACTTTTACTTTCTTACATCAAGAACCTTGTACTTCGCAGTTCCATCGATTATTGGAAACTCAAGCACGTCTCCAGCTCTTGCTCCTATTAGGTGCTGTCCAACTGCAGATGCATTTGAAAGCTTACCATTGAATGGGTCTGCCTCTGTGTTTCCTACAATCTTGTAAGTAACCTCTTCATCATACACTAAATCGTGAAGTGTTACTGTGCGACCAGTAGCGATTACACCCTCATCAGTCATCTCATCTTCGTCAGCAATCTTAGCTGTACGCAGCATAGCCTCGATGCTAGTGATTCTCTCCTCTGTCTCAGCCTGTGCATCCTTTGCAGCATCATACTCTGAGTTCTCGGAAATATCTCCGTATGAGATTGCCTCCTTGAGTCTCTCAGCATTTTCCTTTCTTGTTACAGTAATTAGATGCTCGAGCTCTGTCTGAAGCGCGTCATAACCCTCTCTAGTCATTTCATTATCATGTGGTGCCATTGGTCTCTTACTCCTTTCAACCTTCTGTTATTAAATTTCATATTTCTTTACATTTTCGCTAGCTGCTAAGTTAAGCAGTGCGGAATACTTCAGTCTAAATGTCATGATATCACCGATTTTTACATCGTCTTTGACATCCTCGACATCGACAATAGTGTGGTCGCCAGATGCGCCAACCACCGTAGTTCCTTCCATGTCTGGAACCAAATCATCAATATCGCCGTAGTCAGCTCTACCGATTGCGAGAAGCGCCCTTTTGCGCATGCCTCTATCTACATACTCACGCTTCTTGCCAGCAGCATCTACTCCGAGCTCTCCCTGTGGGTAACTTGCCTTCACCTTAAGCTCTATAACTTCTGCCTTTAGTACGAATGGTGTGTCTAATTCATCCATAGCTTCAAGATTATAACATAATCTTACGTCTTCGAGTGGACCAATTAAAGGACCTGCTCCAAGTCTCAGCATGTTAATCTTAGCTGGCATATATCCGTGGTACACTCCGAGTAAGCTCGTAGTAGCCCCACCTGATACATATTCGAGTTCTCTTCCAATCTTAGCTTCAACCCTCTCAGCAAGCTCGGCAAGAGCTACCATCTTGTCTTCTGTCGGAATCACTGAGCCATAACAGCCTAGATTAGTTCCGATGCCAGCTAACACGAGTCCATGCATTTCATTCTCTACCTTGATAGCCACATCGACTAGCTCATCTAGGTCGAAGAACCCCTCCCGTAAATCTCCTAGGTCTGCCATAAAGATAACCTTGTGAGTAGTTCCTTTCTCAAGCGCTATCTTATTGATCGTTTCGAGAACGACTAGCTCGCTGTTAAGGCTTATATCAGCAATATCCACCAGTTCAGAAATTTCAGATAGCATAGGAACTCTAATTAGAAGCAGTGGAACAGTTATACCACCCTCCTTAGCTCTCTTCAGTTGCTCGAGTCTTGAGGAACCGATAAGCTTAGCTCCACCAGCCACAAAATCCTCACAAGTTGCAACGGTTCCGTTCGTAGCTTTGATGATACCGGCAATCTCAATTCCCTGATCACCGCATTTGGTTGAGAGTTTCTTCATATTATTGACCAGCTTTGCTCTGTTATGAAACAGCGCTGGATACTTGTATTCTGCCATCTAACTCATCTCACTTTCTAGGACCACTTATTGTCTTCAACAAATCTTCTGATCTTTAGTCCCGTTGTCTTGTCAAATTCCCTTTCACGTATAATAACGTGATTGATTCTCTTGAAAAGTGGCATTGTCTCGTTCTGCTTATCCACGATACGCTCAATATACTCACGCACCTGTTCATCTGTCGCATCTTCACCAAGCTCTTCAGCAAGAATTTCTTTGTTAGGTCTGATAGTTGCATAGATGCCGCGCTTTAACGGATCATCGTTATCCTCATCTCCCCAAACCATGCACTCTTCGATGCACTCATTCTTCATGAGGTAGAACTCGAGTTCCTCTGGGAAAACGTTCTTGCCATTTGCCGCTATGATTACATTCTTCTTACGTCCTGTGATATATACGTAATCCTTATCGTTCAGATAGCCAAGGTCTCCTGTGTGGAACCACCCGTCCTTGATTACCTCATCAGTGCTCTCCTGATTTTTGTAATATCCCATCATGATATTAGGTCCACGGAAGCAGATTTCTCCGATTCCATCATCGCCTTTGTCAGCAATCATGCACTCTACAAATGGTAGCAGATGGCCAGCTGATGCATTATCGATGAGTTTTGGATCCTCTGGGTTGAGCGATACCATAGGGGATGTCTCTGTAAGTCCATAGCCCTGGATTGCTGTGATACCTAAATCTCTAAAGAATCCCATTATATCTCCATCGATTGCCGCACCTCCGACGATTAGAGTCTTTATACGTCCACCAAAAGTCTCCGTAATCTTCTTAGTTGCAGGCTTGCTCACATCTATTCCTACACGCTTAGTAACCTTGCTGAGCTTGATAAGAGTATTAAGCTGCTTCTCCTTGCCACTCTTCTTAATCTGCCTAGTAATTTTGCTGTAGAAGTTCTCATAGATTAACGGAACTGCTAGCATAAGGTGCGGTTTCACCTCCTGCAAATCCTTAACTATATGTTTGAGACCCTGACAAAATGCCATCGTTGCTCCGCAGTACATCGACTCTATGAATGTGCATGTACACTCGTATGTGTGATGTATAGGAAGCACGGAGAAGAATACGTCTCCCACCTCAATATTTAGAAATGTCTGCGCAACCATTACGTTTGAGCAGATATTCTTGTTATTAAGCATTACGCCCTTGGATGTGCCAGTAGTTCCCGATGTAAACAGGATAATCGCCATATCTGTATTAATTATCTCTGCATCTATGAAGCTTCTATCTCCAGATTCTACCAACTCATATCCATGCTCTCTCAGCTTATGCCACGATAGAAGCCCTTTGTTCTCCTTTTCATGACTGTGCATACCAACATTGATTACGAATTCCAGAATGTTATCATCTCTATCCTTGATTCGCTTAAATATATCGTAATGCTTGTCCATAGTAATGACTGCAGATAGCTCGCCGCTCGCTGTCAGCTGAGCAAGTTCATCTTCGTTGAGCTCCTTGTCAAGCGGAACGACTACACCAGTTCCACCTACAACAGCTAGGTAACTCTCTGCCCATTCATAGCAGTTTTTACCGATTACACCTATGTGCTTATCCTTTAGTCCTAGCTCAATAAGCGTAGTTCCGAGCGCATTTACATCGGCAAGCACCTTGCTATATGATATCTCTTGAAACGGTTTGTTTTTATCAAACTTCTGGAGGAATAGTGGCTTATCACCATAAAGCTCTGCACTGGTCTCTAATATATTCTTGATGTCTGTTACCGCGCGGCGCCATGTATATCTGATCGCAGGGTCTGTGGAATCCTTTATAGTATCCATCATAGCCTGCATCTCTTCCATCTCTTTGGCCTTTATCTCACGGTACTCCGCTCTAGCATCTCTGTTAACTGCCACCTTAAAATCTACGTCCTTTCTCGAAGTCTCTGTCATCGAATTTGTACTCATAGTTTTCTTCCTCGAATCTCTTGATCTTAAGTGTCGTCGTCTTGATAAAGTCGTCTTCACGAATCTCGATTCTCTTAACTCGTTTGAAAGGCGGCATCTTGGAGTTCGCTTCATCAACGGCCTCCTTTAGCTTACGATACTTCTCTTCGTCAGTCATGCAGCCTGCATTTTCAAGAGCTTTATAGTCAGGATACATAATCGCTGTACATATCAGGTCATCCTTAACCTCTTCATGCTTTCCGTATACAATGACTTCGCTGATGAATTCACTCAGTAATAGGTAATACTCAACTTCCTCTGGGAAAATATTTTTACCACCTTTAGTTACGATTACGTTCTTCTTACGTCCTGTTATGTACAGGAACCCATCTTCATCTAGATATCCGTAATCACCGGTATATAACCAGCCATCTTTAATAGTCTTAGCTGTATTCTCAGCGTCTTTGTAATATCCCATCATCACAGATGGACCCTTGCATATAACTTCACCGATGCCGCTGTCATCCTTGTCGACTATGCGAACCTCCGTTCCAGGCATCGGCTTACCAACAGAAGCAGCTTTTCCGTATCTGTCCTGATTAACTGCGATAATAGGTGAATTCTCGGTCATACCGTATCCCTGCATCATCGGGAGTCCCATAGCTTCAAACTCCGATATTACATTTGGATCAATTGCCGCTCCACCAGCGATGAGAATATATAGGCTTTCACCAAATATATCGTGTACCGCCTTGAACAGCCTCTTGGTAACCATTCTGTTGTTTCTAAGGTCGAGTTTCATCGACATACCGAGCGCTCTCTTGAGCTTGTCTGCATTGCCGCTCTTTTCTGCCTTCGACCAGATTTTTCTATATATATTCTCATAGATAAGCGGAACACCCAGCATGATGTTGCACTTAGCCTCTACGAAATTCTGCTGTATATATTTGAGTCCCTCGCAAATTACTACTGTCGCACCCTGATAGAAGCTCGTCATAACCGTACAAGTCATCTCATACACGTGGTGCATCGGAAGAACATCGAGCACGCGACCACCATCTGGAATTTGTACGTATTTCGACATGTTAAAGACATTCTGAGAGAGGTTCCTGTGTGAGAGCATTACTCCCTTCGCTAACCCTGTAGTTCCCGAAGTAAAAAGGATTGTCGATAAATCCTCTGCGTGAATCTCAGCATCTATATAATCGCGATTTCCTTGTGCGACGATTTCTTGTCCCTCTGTCACGAGCTGATTCAGTGTCATGAACCTGTCGTCAGTTAGAAATTCACTGACATCATCTCCAGGTGCAGCCATGATGATAACCTTTTTAATTAGTGGAAGCTTTTCCAGTAGCGGAGCAACAGTAGCAGTTAGCTTCGTCGATGCGAATACGGCCTCTACGTCGGCACGCTCCAGAAGGTTAGTAATCTCACCTTTTTCAAGATTCCTATCGATAGGCACGATAACACCAACTCCACATACAACCGAATAGTACGATAGCGCCCATCTATGCGAGTTATCTCCAATTAGCGCAATCTTGCTACCCTTGAAACCTCTTGCTAAGAGAGCTGTACCGATTGCATTCTGCTCTTCCTTGAACTCGGCATAAGTCATAGACTTGAACGGTTCCTTGTGGTCGTCCTTATACATATAGGCCGCTCTATTTGGGAACTTTTGAGCGGAAGTGTCTACAAGCTCCTTTAGTGTTTCTACATAGTTAACATCGTATAGTTGATTTTCATATTTCTTTTTATTCATATCTACTAGCCCATGTCCCTTTATACATCTCTTAAAAGTGCACATAATTATCAATTATACTATCAATGTGCATCATGAGATTTTATCATTTTTTGCGTTATATTGCAATGTTTGCAAGCCTATCATAGACGGTGCTATAATAATTCAATCAGAGGCTTCTATGCCTGTTTCTAATGCAGGATAGATATCAAGACACGGAGGACGACAAATGGATTATTTACTGAATGTTGCAGGATTAGAGAGACACCTTCCTCTATGCAAAGTTTCAGACGACTTATACATTGCAGCTTTCATCATGTTCAACGATGTTGAAGTTACTGTAGCATGCGCAAGAGAGCTTCTTAAGAAGGCTCCAGAATTTGATGTTATAATTACTGCTGAGTCAAAAGGAATTCCGCTGGCTTATGAAATGGCCCGTCAGGCCGGAAGCAAGCCGTATATCGTAGCTCGTAAGGGTCCTAAGATTTATATGGATGACCTCGTGACTGTAAACGTTGATTCTATCACCACCGACCACATGCAGACTCTCTGCGTAGGTCGTGCGGAGCGCGAGGTTATGGAAGGTAAGAGAATTCTAGTCGTGGATGACGTGATCAGTACTGGTGAATCCCTAACTGCACTCGATAAGCTCGTAAATGCAGTCGGCGGAAACATAGTCGGCCAGATGTCAGTACTCGCAGAAGGTGAAGCTGCTGATAGGGATGATATCATATTCCTCGAGAAGCTTCCGCTATTTGATAAAAACGGTCAGATTCTATAAATCTGTTTTAATTTACAACGGTAAAACACAAAACGGATGTACACAAAGCCTGAAGTACATCCGTTTTTCATTTCTATTGATTTCAATCGCTATCTTGCAATCATTACATCGTCGAGCTTACGCTTAGGTACGTAGTGTACCCTAGTTTCAACGCTATTAAAGAACAACCTTCTTAATCGCCTTTATCAGTCTTCCCGCCTCCGATATAGTGGGTACACGCAATCTCACGCAGTTCTTACCGAGCGGCTCAAACTCACTTCCGCTGCAGGTCAATATATTTTCATTCATGAGAAGTCTCTGAAGATCCACATCTTCATCGACATGCCTGAGTAAGCAGATAGGCACTCTGTCATCTGTTTCAGCCATGATTATTTTATTTCCACACGCGTCACGGAGTGCACCTTTGATAATGGTAAAGTCCGTTCCGTGTTCAACAGGTTGGACATCGTAATTGAGAATCGCTGCCGTAATCGCTCTGCTCATCTCGTTCATCATGTAAGGATTGCTGACTTTCTTGATGTATTTGACAAGCTCTTTGTTAGTAATAATATATCCTGCTCTCGCTCCTGCAAGCCCAAACCCTTTCGAGAATGTACGAACACTAATCATATGATTGTACTTCGGTCCGAGCATCACAGCAGATTCTTCTCTAGGAATAAAATCAGCATAAGCCTCATCGATTATCGCATACACGCTAAGCTCCTCGCATCTTCTTATGATACGCTCAAGTTCATCATTTGACAGAAACTGTCCCGTCGGGTTGTTAGGATTATCTATGTATACAAATGATGTATCTTTCGTAATAGCCTCAACTAGGAGGTCTACGTCTTCTTTGAAGTTCTCTTTATCACTAGTCGCCACACTGTGAACTTTCATACCCATAACACGAGAGTACTCGACCATATCGGTAAAAGTGGGCATGAACATTACAGCCTCTGCACCAGGTTTTGCAAAGACATTTACAAGCAGATATAGTGCCGAAACACTTCCGTCAGTCATCACGACATTTTCCGGTTCGATAAATGCATAGTCCTGCCAATATTTGACCACTGCCTCCTGTGCCTCGTCACTATGCGGATATTGATATAGCCTGTTCACATCGAAGCTGTGGACGATGTCGATTACTACGTCAGGAAAACCATACGGATTGATTCCAAGACTGCAGTCAAGCGTATTCTCATCGGCAATCGGCGTGTTATCGGCATAGCTACGAACCTCAGGCAGAAGTTCGTCACGAATCTTGGTTTTATCGATACTCATAGTTTCACCTCTCGTGCTTTTATATATCTCAATTATACAACACCATCACCTAAATGGTTCATAATATAAGCTATAAATGACATGATGGGTTCTCATTTATCTCAATAGAAAATAGGAAGATGAAACCTCACCTTCCTATAATCACTTTTGACTCTTCACGACAATCTCGCAGTGCCTTGCATCTGCAAGCAATTTATTTCTGCTTATCTATCTTGGCCTGCAGTTTCTTGCCCGCCTTTATCTCCGCCTTAGTCCACGGAACAGCCTTGCAGACTACCACATATCTAGCTTCATCGTAATCATACGCACACGTGCTGAGTGTGATGATTTTATCGTCAGTCGTAGCCGTAACTCCTGTAGAAATCTTGGAGCTTTTTACCGCATAATCGAGGAACGCCTGCTTTTCAGCATTGGTGTTAAACGAATACGTGTAAGCCTCGCTAGTTGCCGGTGTAATAAAAGCAGAGACTATCTGAAGATGGTACTTCTTGTCTGGGGTAATAAGCTCAAACGTCTTATGATCCTGGTAGTAGTCATTCTCCTTCGTGTAGCCTCTCAGCGATTTGAACATGCTTCCGTCATGCATATGATGGCCATAGACAATAGTGTTAAAATCAGAAAAGTCAGCACTATTTCTATAGTCCATAAAAATTGAACCAGAAACACTATATTTCTTATTAATGTCAGAGTGCAGATACTGGTCATTGTCACTACCATGCATAATCGGGTAGTTAATGATGGTATCCTTCTGGTAAATCCATCCCACTACATCAGGATTAACCTTCTGAAGAGCTGCAAAATCCACCACACCCGTAAACTGATTTGGATCCACCTTGGCTTCCTTTGCAACCTGCTTAAACCCGCTTCTCGAGTGATGATATTTATAAAGTGCTGTTCCCACCTTGTATCCGCTTATACCGATTACGCACACCAGGCAGAATATTATTACTCTAAACGCCCAGTCCATCGCACCGTTTCTCTTGACCTTCTTCTTGGTCTTTTTGCTCATCTTATCCTTCTTATCCTTCTTACTTTGATTAGCTTCATGTGCTAAATCGACCACTTCAGTTTCAGCTGATGCTGATTCAATCACCTTACCGCTTACCTCAATGTCTTTATATTTGTCACTTCTCATATATCATCCCTTCTCATTAAGTATCAAAAACACACTTCATGAAATTAGATTATATCATTGCAAAATGTTGAACTCAATATCATGACCCTAACTCTATTATTAACAAGTATCATAACATATCCATCACAATATTCTGTATAATAGTATCTATACAGATTTTATTATAGCAATTTGCAGACACTGATTTTGTTAGTTCTGTGATTACATAGTAGTATATTAAATTTCATTCACATACGGAGAGTAAGAACATGGGTAAGGAAATTTTAAAGCTCCAAAACGGCAGCGACATTCGTGGAATTGCGATGAACGGTGTTGAGGGAGAAGATGTAAACTTGACACGGCATAACGCGCTTGCGATAGGTGCAGCTTTTGCACATTGGCTAGGATTTAAGGCGGGCAAGAATTCGTTTGACCTCAAGATATGCGTTGGTAGAGATCCTCGCATTACAGGTCCAGATCTCGCCGATGCACTTATGTCGGGCATGGCTTATCTTGGAGTGCAGGTTAGTGATGCTGGACTCGCTTCCACACCAGCGATGTACATGTCGACGGTCATGCCGTACTATGAATTCGATGGAGCGATAATGGTTACGGCGAGCCATCTGCCTTTTAACAGAAATGGATTTAAATTCTTCACTGCAGAAGGTGGTCTCAGCAAAGCGGATATCAAGGAAGTCCTTGAATATGCCGCAAGCGCTCACATACTTCCTTTTGAATACAACGCTGAAAGTGTGAACCTCATGCAGATGTACGCTGCTCACCTCCGTTCGATAATCAGCACAGGAGTTGGTGGTGATTTAAGCGGTATGAAAATCGTCGTAGATGCTGGAAATGGGGCTGGAGGATTTTTTGCAAACAAAGCCGAAAATAATAGAGTTATTGCTGACGGCGATGAAAAAATTAGTTTCTACGGCAAACACCAAGCTGGAATTACTACTCTAATGCAAAAATGCGCTTATTTAGTAGTATTAGATTTACACTCTACTAAGCGTGATGATGTCATTAACATGTTTAAAGAATGGACTAAATATAGTGAAAAATTAATGAACGGTGAATTAGTTGAACCTGCTCTTAAAAACCATTATTTACCACCAAAAGATA
>NZ_CALHTQ010000097.1 GCF_938039775.1 uncultured Mogibacterium sp.
ATAAAAATTGCAATATATCGATATGAAGATTTTCTAAATGAAAGCTGTTATTTGCGAACATGATTAAGTATAATAGAATGTATAAATTTGAGAGAGGTATTTACATGTCAGAACGAATTAAAGAGCTCGTCTCAAGACTTGAGAATTCCAGACCTGAGAGTTGGGATAAGATTCCAGATATAGATCTATATATGGACCAAGTCATTGGGTATATGAAGAGACAGCATATAGGGCTTGAGTGTGAAGGAGAAGAAACTCTGACACCAGCCATGATTAACAACTACATGAAGAGTTCTCTTCTTCCGAGAGCACATGGCAAGAAGTACGACCGTGAGCATATAGGGTATCTAACAGCCATTTGCTTGTTCAAGCAGGTTATGAGTGTTAAGGAAGCAGGTCTCTTGCTCGGGTCGGAAATGGAGCATATGGATGTTGAACATTTCTACGAGGAATACTGCAAGACTGTAGATAGTGAATATTTGCAGGTGGCTGACAAGATTAGGGACTGCAAGGATAGAGAGACTGCGACGAAGCTTGCCCTTGAGCTAGCTGTGACAGGATATGCGAATATGCTCGCATGCAAAGAACTCATTGCTTTTATTGCGGATACGGATGAAGATAAATAGGCATTAATATAAATATAGACAAGGACGAATATGGATTACTTAAAGAAGATTAGAAATTTTAGTATCATTGCTCACATCGACCACGGCAAGTCGACACTCGCAGACAGATTAATAGAGAAGACAGGACTCGTCGCATCGAGAGATATGAAGGAGCAATTTCTCGATAATATGGATATAGAGAGGGAGCGTGGCATCACTATCAAGCTTCAGACCACAAGGCTTGCGTATAAGGCGAAGGATGGCGATGAGTACGTGCTAAATCTTATCGATACACCAGGGCACGTGGACTTCAACTACGAAGTGTCACGTTCTTTGGCTGCTTGTGATGGAGCGGTGTTGGTAGTAGATGCTACTCAGGGAGTAGAGGCTCAGACACTTGGTAACGTATATTTGGCTCTGGACGAAGACCTCGAGATACTTCCTGTGCTCAACAAGATGGATTTGGATAGTGCAAGACCTGAAGAGGCAAAGGCTGAAATCGAAGAAATTATCGGAATCGATGCGGAAGAAGCGCCACAGATTTCTGCAAAAACAGGTCTCGGTATAGACGAGATGCTCGAGAAACTCGTTGAGGTTATTCCACCGCCTGAGGGTAATCCTGATGGGCGACTCAAGGGACTAATTTTCGACTCATACTATGATAGCTATAAGGGTGTAGTTATATATACGAGAATTTTTGACGGTAGAGTCAAGAAGGGTGATTTCATCCGCATGATGAACACCGGTAAGGACTACGAAGTGACTGAGGTAGGATACTGTATTCCTAGCATGGTTCCATCTAAGGAGTTAAAGGCCGGAGAGGTAGGATATATCTGCGCCAGCATCAAGCAGGTTGCCGATGCTAGAGTCGGAGATACGATTACGCTGACTAAAGCACCTACAGAACATCCGCTCAAAGGATACAAGAAGGCGCAGTCCATGGTTTACTGCGGAGTGTATCCAGCAGAGGGAGAGAAATATGAGAACGTAAAGGACGCACTTGAGAAGCTGCAGGTAAACGATGCGGCGTTCAATTTTGAGCCTGAAAATTCAGCCGCACTCGGATTCGGTTATCGCTGCGGATTCCTCGGACTACTGCACATGGACGTAATAATAGAGAGACTCGAGAGAGAGTTTGACCTTAATGTAATTACGACTTTGCCAAGCGTTATTTACAAGGTAGTGATGAAGGATGGTTCAGAAATTATGGTCCAAAATCCTTCGAATCTACCAGATCCGACTGATATTCAGCATATTGAGGAGCCAATCGTTTCGGCTGAAATCATGACACCTAAGGATTACGTCGGAACTATCATGACTCTGTGCCAGAGCAGACGTGGCAACATGGTGCATATGGAGTATCTCACGGAGACGAGAGTGCAGCTGCATTATGAGATTCCGCTCAACGAGGTAATCTATGATTTCTTTGATGCGCTCAAGTCCAAGACGAAGGGATATGCATCACTCGACTATGAATTTAAGGAGTATAGAGCTGCTAAGCTCGTTAAACTCGATATACTACTTAACAAGGAGCTAATCGATGCATTCAGCACTATCGTTCCTGAAGAGGCTGCATATGCAAAGGGTCGCACAATCTGTGCGAAGCTCAAGAAGCTAATTCCTATGCATCAGTTTGAGGTGCCAATTCAGGCTGCAATCGGACAGAAGGTAATTGCGCGTGAGACTGTAAGAGCTTACCGTAAGGACGTAATTGCGAAGTGCTACGGCGGAGATATCTCGCGTAAGAAGAAGCTGCTTGAGAAGCAGAAGGAAGGTAAGAAGCGCATGAGGCAGTTCGGAAGAGTTGAGGTGCCTCAGGAGGCATTCACAGAGGTTCTGAAGTTCGATGACGACAAATAAGAATCCTGGTATATACGTTCATATTCCGTTCTGTGTGAGGAAGTGCAACTACTGTACGTTTCTATCTGGGGATTCAGATGAAGCGCTTAGAGAACGCTATGTAGATGCTATCTGCCAGGAAATACGCATTAGGGCAGAACAGCTTAATAAACTAGAAAGCAGTACTGAGCCATCGCTAACAGTAGATGGCTCTGCTTCTTCAGAGAAAGGTACTCGTGACTGCTATGATACCATCTTCTTTGGCGGTGGAACTCCATCGCTGCTAAGCAGTGAGCAGATTGCGAAGATAATCGGTGAACTAAAGGCGAATTTCAACATAGATGATGAAGTGGAGATCACCCTTGAATCTAATCCTGCTACACTGTCCATGGAAAGCCTGAGAGGTTACAGGCAGTCTGGCGTTAACCGCCTATCGATGGGCGTTCAGAGTATGAACGATGAGATACTGAAGAGGCTTGGCAGGATTCATACAGCTGGTGATGTAATCACAGATGTGCAAAATGCGAGAGCAGCGGGCTTTGATAATATAAATCTCGACCTCATGTTCGCAGTGCCAGGTAGCTCTCTAGACACTACTATCTCCGACATAGAGGCAGTAACGAGTCTAGGGCCAGAGCACATATCTTTTTATAGTTTGCAGCTTGAGGAAGGAACGGCTTTCTTCAAGGAGTTTGAAAGAGGAGAGCTCGAGGAAGTTCCTGATGAAATCGATCGGGAGACTTACCACGCAGGTGCAAATCTCCTTAGAGATAAGGGATACGAGCAATATGAGATTTCGAACTTTGCTAAGATCGGATATGAATCAATGCATAATCTTAAGTATTGGAATATGGCTCCGTATCTTGGGCTAGGGCTCGGATCGTCTTCGTTTATAGATAATAAACGTATTACAAATGTCAGCTCACTCGAAGACTACTTTGAACTCACTAGCAAAGGAGCTTCTCCTACAGCTGAAGTACACGAGAACTCGAAACGTGACAGCGTGGCGGAGGCTGTTTTTACAGGTCTAAGGAAGATAGATGGTATCAAGTACATAGATGTGCTCGGCAGCTATGAGGAGTTCTGGGAGTATTACAGCGATGCTTTTGAAGAAGCTCATCAGTATGCGAGAGAAGGCAAGCTCATAATAGATGAAGAGGGCATGAGGCTCACAAGCGATGGAATAGATATAAGCAACAGTATTATGGCGCTTTTTGTATAGCATGGATAGGAGGCTATGATGGGTGAATATATCATGACACTCGACGAGGGTACGACGAGTGCGAGGTGCATAATATACGATAGAGCAGGCAAGGAGATAAGCGTTGGACAGAGGGAATTTAAACAGATTTTTCCTCATGACGGATGGGTTGAGCATGATGCGATGGAGATTTACTCAACACAGATGGCGGTTGCTCAGGAAGCACTACTTAAGGCGAGTCTTACATATAGGGATATCGACTCTATCGGCATAACCAATCAGCGTGAGACCACTATCGTCTGGGACAAAGAGACCGGAAGGCCGATTTACAATGCGATTGTGTGGCAATGCAGAAGGACTGCAGACACCGCTGAATGGCTTAGAGATCAGGGATATTCCGATATGATTAGGGAGAAGACTGGTCTTATCATAGATGCGTATTTCAGTGCTACTAAGCTAAAGTGGATTCTCGACCACGTAGATGGGGCGAGGGAAAAAGCAGAGCGTGGTGAGCTGCTGTTCGGAACGGTTGAGACCTGGCTTATCTGGAAGATGACTGGTGGCGCTAAGCATCTCACTGACTATTCGAATGCAGCAAGAACAATGATGTTCAATATCAATACGCTTGACTGGGATGATGAGATACTATCTATCCTAGATATACCACGTGTGATGCTTCCGAAGCCAGTGCCATGTGCTGGTGACTTTGGAGAGACTATTTTCGAATTATTTGGCGGTAAGCTACCTATCACTGGAGCGGCAGGAGATCAGCAGGCTGCACTCTTTGGTGAGGCTTGCTTTAACGAAGGCGAGATTAAGAGCACGTATGGAACGGGAAATTTCCTACTTCTGAACACTGGTAATAAGCCCGTATATAGCAGCAGTGGCCTCCTCACGACTATCGCTTGGGGGTTAAATGGGGAAGTTAAGTACGCGCTCGAAGGCTCCGTGTTCGTGTGTGGTGCTGCTATTCAGTGGCTGCGCGATAACCTGCAGATGATTAAGAAATCGAGTATCTCGGAAAACTTCGCGAGCAAGGTTCCAGATAGTGATGGGGTGGTTGTAGTACCTGCATTTACAGGACTTGGAGCACCTTACTGGGAACCAGATGCGAGGGGAGCGATTCTCGGTATTAAGAGGTCTACCAAGAAGGAGCACATAGTTAGGGCGACACTTGAGTCAATTGCTTTTCAGAGTGATGATCTGATCAAGGCTATGGAGAAGGATCTTGGCAGAAAGATCACTGATCTCAAAGTAGACGGAGGTGCTTCGCTTAATAACTTCCTGATGCAGAATCAGGCAGATATCTCGGATATCCATATAGTTCGTCATAAGTCAATTGAATCGACTTCACTTGGAGCTGCATATCTGGCCGGGCTTGCTTCAGGGTATTACAAGTCAATTGAAGACATCATTGAGATCAAGGATGTAGACAAGGAATTCTATCCTGCTATTGAAGACGAGGAGAGGCATCGTGCTAAGGCTAAGTGGCATAGGGCTGTGGAGGCGGTGCTTGCGCTGGCAGAGGATAAGGAATTCTAGGCTTGGACTCCTAGTAAAGTGTTGATGAAAGGTAAGAGATCTATTCATAAGAAGGGAGAATAGTGTGAGTGCAAGTTTTTACTTAGACCCAGCAGAAATCAAAGCCCAGTGCA
>NZ_CALHTQ010000098.1 GCF_938039775.1 uncultured Mogibacterium sp.
GAGCCTGATTCTGGATTGTTTGTCACAAGGTAGCTTGTATTCTTACTCACACTTCCAGCAACCTTTCCGCCCTGTGCTTCAATTTCTTTCTTGAGCTCAGTTCGACTCTTGTAATGCTCTAGGCTACCTGTGATAACGAATATTGCCCCCGCTAATGCAGTTCCTGTCGCTTCATAAGTCTCATCTATATCAAGTTCGTTCACGAGGTCGTCAACAACGGCCATATTGTGCTCGTCTGCAAAAAAAGCTTCGAAATCTCTAGCCATAACTTCGCCTATGCCGTCGATAGCTATCAGTTCATCGTAAGTTAGCGACGAAATCTTGTCCCACTTATTCTCACAAGAATTTGCTATCTGGGCAGCAGTGGTAACTCCGACGCCAGGGATTCCGAGAGCTGCAAGAATCCTTGCTGGCACTGTGTGGCGAGCTTTCTCGATTGACGCTGCAAGCTTCTCGTACGACTTTTCGCCAAAGCCCTCAAGTTCCACAATCTCTTCTCTATGTGAGTGCAGGCGGAATATATCGCCAAAAGACTTGATAAATCCGAGGCCGATGAACTTTAGAAGCGTCTGCTCGGAGAGCCCCTCAATATTGAGCGCATCCCTCGACACGAATAGCGAGAACCTCTTTACCTGCTTGGCTAGGCAGTTAGGATTAGTGCATGTCAGGACCTTAGTGCCAGTCATCAGCTTAACCTCCGTGTCACCATCACAAACTGGGCAGTGACTCGGTAGTTTGATGTTCCCACTTCGAGTCAAGTTATCACCAATTTGCGGAATGATCATATTTGCCTTGTAAACAGTGATTGTGTCGCCGATGCCTAGCTTCAAGCTCTCCATTATATTGAGATTGTGTACTGAAGCTCTCTTAACTGTAGTGCCTTCGAGCTCAACTGCATCAAAAATAGCAATTGGGTTAAGTAGGCCAGTTCTCGACGGGCTCCACTCAATTTCACGAAGAACCGTCTCAGCTTGTTGGTCTGCCCACTTGAAAGCCAATGAATCACGCGGGAACTTCGCAGTCGTTCCGAGTGTAGCAGCATACTCTAAGTCCTCGAGAGTCAGTACGAGTCCGTCCGACGGGATTTCAAAGCTGTGAACTCTCTCAGCATATTTATCTATTGCTGCAAATATGCTCTTGCTATCGACTTTTATATACTCAACCACGTCAAATCCCTGCTCCGCCATCCACTTCATCTGGTTGGAGCGAAGACCTGCTACTTCCACACCGTCCGCTTCGCTGAGTGTAAATGCGTAGAAACGGACATTTCTCTCTGCCGTGATTTTGCTGTTAAGCTGACGAACGCTTCCGCTACATAGGTTTCTAGGATTTTTGTACTTCGCATCTGCATCATCGATTGCAGCATTAATTCTCTCAAATTCTTCGTACGTTATCACCGCCTCACCACGTATGACAACATGACCTGTGTAAGAGATGTGCTTCGGTACATTTGCAAATACGAGTGCGTTAGGTGTGATAACCTCACCTATATCGCCATTGCCACGAGTTACTGCTTTTGTAAGGCTACCGCCCTCATATGTCAGCACTACCGTGAGTCCATCTAGCTTCCAAGACAGCAGTCCCTCTTGATCTCCGAGCCAAGCCGCAAGCTCTTCACGGCTCTTGGTCTTATCGAGACTCAGCATACGACTTCTATGCTTTTCCTTCGGTAGCTCAGACTGAACTGTATATCCGACATTCTTGGTCGGGCTGTCAATAGGCGAATAACCTGTCTCCTTCTCTAGAGCCTCTAGTTCATCATACAGCGTATCGTATTCGTAATTGCTCATTATCTCGCTCGCCTCGTCGTAATATGCAGCCGAAGCTTCGTTGAGTACTTTGATGAGCTCCTCTATTCGTTTCTTCTTGTCGTCAAGATTCATAATATCCCCTATATAGATCCTCATTTATAATTAGATTTCACTTCTACATTCTTCTTATTATCTCTAGTAACTACTATGCCTTGGTCAGTTTGACGAAGCCCTTGCCTAGCTTCTTGATTCCTACAGAATCGAAGGCGATGGTCAGCGTCTTGGCGTCCTGATCGATGAGCAGACCTTCGCCGAACTTCGGATGGCGAATTCTGTCCCCGGCTTCAAACCCTTCGTTGTCGATTCCTTTGGATGCCTGCTTCTTGGCGAATTTCAGCGCATCGAAAGGTTTTGAGAAGCTGGCATCGAAGCCATCCGCACTTCCTTCATACCTACCTTTGAACTCTCGAGCTCCTAGTATGCCACCATCTCCACGAATGCCGCCTGCCGATGCAGCTCGCTGAGCCACAGTCTGGTCACCATCGAGAAGGTCAGCATCCATCTCTCGCATGAATTCCG
This sequence comes from uncultured Mogibacterium sp., assembly GCF_938039775.1. Next base: position 2,331 of record NZ_CALHTQ010000098.1, read on the forward strand.
ACTCAATCGTGAAATCAGTTCTGCCATACAACATTCTAGTCTGTGCACCTGTCAGGTAAAGCTTTCTCATCGCTCTTGTAATTCCTACATAGCAAAGCCTACGCTCCTCCTCCATCTTGCTCGGATCATCCATAGATGCAGAACCAGGGAATAGTCCATTCTCCATGCCAGGCATGAACACAACAGGAAACTCGAGTCCCTTAGAACTATGCAGTGTCATCATCACTACTGCATCTTCACTCTCATCTCTATTATCAATATCAGATAGTAAAGCAATTCTCTCGAGGAATGACTGAAGCAGTGTCGGCTCTTGTACATCAAACCCTTCTGCTCTTAGTCTCTCACGTTCTTCTCTGAACTCATCTTCTTCATCTGTTAAAATAGCTCCTGCCGCTTTATCCTCGAATTCCATGATTACAGAACGTAGTTCGAGTATATTCTCAATCCTGGCATCCGCTTCAACAGTGTTTTCCCCTTCAAGTGCCGCCAAATATTCTGAACGTCTGATTAGATTATCGTAAATATCCGAAAGCTCCATATTATCCTGCTCAGCACCTAGCTCATCCAGCATCTCGACCAGATTCGCAACTGCCACTCTCGACTTCTTGGACAGCGAATCGACGACTTCTGGCTCCTTGAGTGCTTCAAATATGCTTATCTTATACGCTTTTGCATATGACACAATCCCCCCGAGACTCTTAGGCCCAAGACCTCGCTTCGGTTCATTGATTATCCTCGTCATAGCGACATCGTCGCGCGGATTCTCCACAAGGTGCATATACGCCATCACATCTTTAATTTCTTTGCGGTCGTAAAATCTCGTTCCTCCTAGAACTCTGTACGGAATCCCTCTAAATGAAAATTTTTCTTCGAAAGGTCTCGACTGCGCATTCTTACGATATAAGATAGCCATCTCGTTAAACGGTATGCCTTCTTCATCATGCAAACGCTGGATTTCTCCACCCACATACCACGCTTCACGCTGCTCATCCTCGAGCCTGCGATATGTTATCTTGCTACCTTCATTCTTATCCGTCCAGAGCGCCTTAGCCTTGCGGTTTCTATTGTTGGCGATTACTGAATTAGCTAAATTCAAGATGTTAGCGTCTGATCTATAGTTCTGCTCCAGTTTGATGACCTTAGTCTCAGGAAAATCTTTTTCAAAATCCAGAATATTCCTAATATCAGCACCTCTCCACTGGTATATACACTGGTCGTCATCACCGACTACACAGAGGTTGTGACTCTTTCCCGCCAGGGTGTGCACTAGTTTATACTGCAGGTAGTTCGTATCCTGATACTCGTCTACCATTATGTACTGAAATCTTCTCTGATAATATGAAAGAACCTCTTCGCTCGCCTCAAATACTTTCATCGCATTCCACAGCAGATCGTCAAAGTCCATAGCGTTATTATGCAGTAGGTCTTCCATGTATCTCGCGTATACCTTAGCAACTGTTTCAGCTTTGAAATTCATCGAGTTGTTTTCGGCATAATCATCAGGGCCTTCCTCAGATTCCTTACAAGAGCTAATCACACTCGAAAGATACGATATTGGGTATATCTTTTCGTCTATCTCCAGCTCTTTAACGATCCTCTTGATAAGCGCTTTCTTATCCGACTCATCGTATATTGAAAAGCTGTTTTTAAATCCGAGCACATCCCCATGATTTCTGAGTATGCGAACACACATGGCGTGAAAAGTCATCACCCACATCCCTCGTGTATCACCGGTCAGTATTTCAATTCGCTCCTTCATCTCTCCGGCAGCTTTATTTGTAAATGTAACAGCCAAGATATTATATGGGCTTACTCCCTTTTCTAGCATGTATGCTATACGGTGAGTCATCATAGTGGTCTTCCCGCTTCCAGCACCTGCCAAAATCAGCAGTGGTCCCTCCATATGCTTTACCGCTTCTTGCTGCTCTTTGTTAAGTCTGCTCAGATCCATTTGTCTCAACTTTCTTCTATAAAATGTTAGCATTTAATTTTATCATAGAGCCTCGTATTTATCTAACATTAAAAAACTGTCAATATATTGAAGATTTACCCTCTCAGCAGCATTACTAATGCTTTTTTTGCATTTTGTATACACGTTGACAGCGTATTATCAGAGTGCTAAAATTCAAATAAGTGGTGTAATCGCACCCGAATTTATACATTTTTATATTGTATTTTTTGTAAGGAGTTTAAAATGGCTAATATTTCACAAAAGTACATCGACATCGCTAAGCAGAACTATCCTAACGAGCCTGAGTTTCTTCAGACCGTAGAAGAAGTTCTCCTATCAATCGAACCAGTTCTCGAAGCTCATCCTGAGTACGAGAAGGCAGGTCTTGTAAAGAGACTTATCGAGCCTGAAAGAATGATTTCGTTCAGAGTTCCTTGGGTTGATGACAACGGCGAGGTTCAGGTTAACAGAGGATACAGAGTGCAGTTCAACAGCGCTCTTGGACCATACAAGGGCGGTCTAAGATTCCAGGCTAACGTATACCCAGGAATCCTCAAGTTCCTCGGTTTCGAGCAGATTTTCAAGAATTCCCTAACAGGTCTTCCAATCGGAGGCGGCAAGGGTGGTTCTGACTTCGATCCAGCTGGAAAGTCGGATGCAGAAGTTATGAGATTCTGCCAGAGCTTCATCACAGAGCTCTACAGACATATCGGACCTAACACTGACGTTCCTGCAGGAGACATGGGTGTAGGTGGCAGAGAAATCGGTTACATGATGGGTCAGTACAAGAGAATCACTAACCAGTACGACGGAACATGGACTGGTAAGGGAACTACAAACGGCGGACTAAACGGAAGAACTGAAGCTACTGGTTTCGGTATCGTATTCTTCGCTAGAGAGGTCCTCAGGCACTTCGGTGATTCCCTAGAAGGAAAGACTGCAGTTGTTTCCGGCTTCGGTAACGTATCTTGGGGAACAATCACTAAGCTAGTTGAGCTAGGTGCTAAGCCAATCACAATTTCTGGACCAGACGGATACATCCTCGACGAAGAAGGTATCACAACTCCAGAGAAAATCAACATGCTTCTTGAGCTACGTAACTCCGGCAAGAACGTTTGCGCACCTTACGTAGAGAAGTTCCCTAACGCTAAGTTCATCCCAGGAAAGAGACCTTGGGAAGTTAAGGCTGATCTATACCTACCTTGCGCAATGCAGAACGACATCACTATGGATTGGGCTAAGGAAATGGTTGCTAATGGAGCTAGATACCTCATCGAGGGAGCTAACATGCCTACAACAAACGAGGCTGTTCAGTACCTCATGGACAATGGCTGCGTAGTTGCTCCTTCCAAGGCTGCTAATGCTGGTGGAGTTGCTTGCTCTTGCCTCGAGATGGCTCAGAACGCTGAGCACCTCATCTGGAACAAGGATAGAGTATACGCTGAGCTAGAGCACATCATGGTTCACATCTTCAGAATCACAGAGGAAGCTTGTGCTAAGTACAACCTCGGTGAGAACCTCGTAGCTGGTGCTAACATCGCTGGATTCGAGAGAGTTGCAGAAGCTATGATGATGCAGGGCATTGTATAAGCTCTGATACTCGGAGATATAACACCAAACAACTAAGCACGGGGGATGCGATACGCATCCCCCGTCTTTTTAATGATTAATATTTATTGATATAGACTCACAGACCCCTGCCCACATGACAAGTATGCATCTATAAATCCTGTTTAATTCTGGATGTCTATATCGCACCTACTAAGTCAATTCCAGGCTTTAGAGTTGCAGCACCTGGAGCCCATCTTGCAGGGCAAACCTGATCGCCATGCTCAGCTACGAACTGGCTAGCCTGAAGCTTTCTAAACAGTTCCTCTGCATTTCTGCCAACGTTCCCAGCACTAACCTCGTACACTACGATTTTACCTTCTGGATTTACGATGAAGCTTCCTCTCTCCGCGATTCCCTGACCTTCAATTAGAACTTCAAAGTCTTTTGCAAGTTCATGTGTAGGATCCGCTAGCATTGGGAAAGTAATCTTGCCAATGCTCTCTGAGTTATCGTGCCAAGCCTTATGAACAAAATGCGTATCACAGGAAACTGAGTAAATCTCACAGCCTGCTTTCTGGAAATCATCATACTTAGTCTGTAAATCTTCAAGTTCCGTCGGGCAAACAAAAGTAAAGTCTGCTGGATAGAAGAAGAAAACACTCCACTTCCCTAAAATATCTTCTCTAGTAACCGTTTTGAACTCATCATTCACATAAGCCTGTACTGAAAATTCTGCTACTTCTTTATTAATCAATGACATACCAATATCCTCCTTTGTGTTACTGTTATCTAAACTTAAGCGTCTGTCAAAAGGCTGGCTTACGATAGTGCCCCACTGCCCTACAAATGTAGAAAACCTTTTTACAAGAGTTAGATATCTCTTACCAGTAATATAAACTCCGCTGATACTAATGTCAATTCCTTTTTTCAATTACGCAATTATATGTCATACTATCGATACGCATATTTCATTTTCATCGCTTATACATATGAGTATTCAATCATTAATAACAACATAAATTCATCCTATTGATCACTGATTATTGAATTTAATGATAGAACTTATATATGATATTGATAAATAATTATCAATATTAGGGGTTTTGATTTATTTTATAATCCATACATCCATTAATATATAAGGTTTTTTTGTAGAGTCAGGGTCTCACTGTGTTGCCCAGCCTGGCAGGGATACTTTTGTGGAAAAGAAGGTGTTTGGGCTGGG
>NZ_CALHTQ010000099.1 GCF_938039775.1 uncultured Mogibacterium sp.
GAACAAATATCAATCGCGGGGGTTACGAAAAAGCTTATTCGGCAGCCGAGGTAGTCCTCGAGACCAGAGAGATGATCGACTCGATGATGAATGGATATGGCGCGCGCAACGCAATATTTACACCTGGCAACACTTATGCGCTCAACTTTTTAATAAAGGGTTTAGCTCGAACAGGAGATAAATTCCTCACTAGTCACATGGAACATAATGCAGTCTATAGACCGCTGCACCAGCTTCAGGAAGATGGTGTAATTGAGTATGAATGCATGCCTTGTAACGAACTTGGGCAGCTCGATCTTGATAAAGCTCTAGATATGATCACTCCAGATATCAAGGCTGTTGTCATGCTTCACGCTTCTAATGTGAGTGGTACCATACTTCCCATCGAAGATATAGGAAGAAAATGTCACGAGGAAGGTGTGCTCTTCATAGTAGATGCAGCGCAAACAGCAGGAAACACCCCAATTGATATGCAGAAATGCCATATTGACGGACTGACTGTTCCAGGCCACAAATCACTTCTCGGTCCACAGGGTATTGGCGTTATGCTCATCAACCCAGCGATCAAAGATGACATCATCCCTATAATTTCAGGGGGTACCGGTAGTCACTCTGATATGGCTGATATGCCTTCAGAACTTCCGGACAGATTCGAGAGCGGCACTCTCAACTTGCCAGGAATCTTCGGGCTTCATGCGGCTCTCAAGTGGGTTCAAGAGCATTTTGACGAGGTTCGCGCACATGAAGAGAAACTTACCGCGAGGATGCTAGAAGGAATCGCTAATATAAAAGGCGTACGTCTTGCTGGAATACCTAATACCGACGGCAGAGTAAGCGTAGTCTCCATCGATTTTACAGAGGAAGATAACGGCATCTGTGCGTTCAACCTTGAGCATACGTACGGGATTAATACAAGAGTTGGACTTCACTGTGCACCGCTTGCGCACGAGTCTCTACATACGTTCCCAGAAGGAACGGTTAGATTCTCAATCGGACCATTCAATACAGCAGATGAAATTGACACAGCTCTTAAGGCAATCGAGGAACTTTCGCTGGCGAGCAACGTATAGACATTTTGCAATGTATTATGATTATTACCAGAGTATGACTTAACTAGATTCAATAACAGAAAGAGGAAAAGGATAATGGGAGATAACGAAAAGAAATCTTGCTGTGCCATGCCTATGG
>NZ_CALHTQ010000100.1 GCF_938039775.1 uncultured Mogibacterium sp.
TATCTAATAATGCGTTATTGTACTACGTAGTATATCACCTTTATTAGCGATTACTTTGAAGGCGATGGAGTTGGCTCACAAACTGCTGTATAGTGTGCCTTCCTCGCTTTGAAAGTCTCATCCTTAAATAGGTTCATGAGTCTACCTTCGTTCTCAAAGATATCCTGACCATGTAATGCTTTTCCAGATAGAATATCGTGAGCATGATGAAGAGTAGCTGGATCGAACTTGAGTCGTAATGCTCCGTCCATCATAACGAGCTCACCCTTAAGTCCGCAAAGCTCGCACTCAGCTTCGTTGGTATCTGGGTGGATATAGAAGTTGTTACCATGACAGTGAGGACATGCACCCTTGTGTCCCTTGAAATAGTCAAGCTTATCGTTTTCTGGATCCATAATCATGAGATTTCTCTCTCTGATATCCTTCGCAGCTTCAACTAGATTCCTCCCGATTTCCTTAACGCGAGCAACCTTATCATCCTGCATGAGAACATCCTTTGACCAAGAGAAGTAATCATTATCAACAACCTTCCAGCCAGGGCTCATAGCGAGCATTGCGTGATCAGTCTCAGTACGCACAGCCCAGTCAGATCCACCAATTCCGAGGAATGAAATCGCTCTCTGCTTGAAATACTTCATTGGTAGTGGCTCTTTGCCCTGTTCCATCATCTTTGCCTGACATCCGAGCATTAAACCAGTATCATGACCAGGCCCCATTCTATCCATTAGGTTATGGAACATACCTGTACCACCTGACTCAAATATTGGGTCTACAACTAGTATTCCGTCTGAATCGGTCATCTTCTCATATAGCTCTGCAAAGTCGTCCTTCTGCGAACAGACCATCCCCTTGCCCATTACGAGAGCTCTTGAACAAGCGACACATCCAGTACATGGCTTGATGTTCCAGTCAAATAGATGGATAAACTCTATATCGCACCCCATCTCCTTTGCCTCTTCAAGTGCAACGCGACACATAGTGTCATTATTACCGTTCTTTGTTCCTAGAGAAATTCCTAAAATTTTCATACTCAATCCCCCAACATTTACCATAAATCATCCATTTATAAGCACTTGTTAAAAACAAAACACTGCTTACAACTAGATATTACAATAGGAGGATTCATTTGTATAATTGATATATACACATAAGTATCATAACTGTTATGTTATGAACTGCTAGCCTATAAACCCATTACTTTTAGTCCATATCAGCTTCGATTTACGTTTAACTACATTAAACTCCCTTTTATATCTTTCAAGATTAAATTCATCTTGTGGTATGGTGTAAATAAGAACCTCTCTTTCCTTATACCTCTCCCATGCATCTGATGACATATAATAAACTTCCTCTATATCAGCTAACTTTTCTTCTCCCTTCTCATCTTCATACGAATACTCCCTATTTGGTCCTTTCCAAATTACTTGGTCGGAATAAATGCTATCGTTATTAGTTCTATGTGTACGATTCAAAACTAGAATGAGTGTTTTTCCGTCAGATGAGATAACATAATCAACGTCTCGATACTTCTCACTAGTTTGCATACTATCTTTTACCCACTTTATTTTCGCCTCTTTGTATGGCATATAAATCCTGTGATTATCGTAATAGTCCCAAGCACCTACAGCTACGATTGCTGTAAATATGACCGATATCAAAATTGTTAGTTGTATCTTTAAACTAATTCTCTTACGTATTCTATTAAGGGATTCATATATACTTTTATTTTCATTATTGACCGTATTAATATATGTTTCATCTACAGATAACTTTTTAAGCTCTTCACTACAGTTTTCACATTCTTCTATATGTTCATCAACTAGAGTTTTACTATCGTTAGACAAGACCTCATCGACATACAAAGGCAGTAAGTCTCTAATCACGTCACAGCTTATCTTCATTTTAAAACCTCCAAACTATCCTTTATCTTTAAACGACTTCTGTGGTAAGTAACGCGTGCCCAACCGTCAGATTTACCGAACAACGACCCTATGTCACTAAACGATAAGTCGGCATAAACCCTGAGCATAAAAACTTCTTTATATGGCTCATCTAAAGCATGGATTGCTGCTCTTAATTCAGCTGACTGTTCTCTGTCTAGAATAACGCTCTCGACACTGTCACCAACAAGGTTATCTGACTCATCGCATTTTAACTCACACAGACGGTTATTCTTATTTACATAAGTAAAATAAATATTCTTAGCAATTTGGCAAAGCCACACCCTGGCACTCGATTCTCCGCGGAACGAATCAAGGTTTTTAAGCGCTCTAAAGAAAGTCTCCTGTGTAATTTCTTCGGCGAGCAAAGAGTCTTTACACATAGAGAAAATGTATCTATAGACCGAGGTGAAATATTCACGATATAGCTGGTCTAAATCCATCATATCCTCCTTTAGTATTTGCGTTTCTATACATATGACTCTGCTTAATCTAAAACGTTACAAGATACTCTCTTATATTTTAAATATATTGAAATAAAAAAAGAAAGTCCATGAGTATAACACCGACTTTCTTAGAATATGTGAAAATATTTAATTAGCTTAGCTTTTATCCTTTAAGCTCTTCAAGTAGTTGCATTACTGTCTTGTTAAGTGCAGGATGGCGGAGATGAGGTGCAATCTGAGCTAATGGAGCTAGCACAAAATCTCTCTTATGCATCTCGATATGAGGAATAGTAAGATTATCTTCTTCAATTATACAGTCATCATACATGATAATATCGAGATCCAGAGTCCTTGGTCCCCAGTGCACCTTCCTCTCGCGATGTGCCTCAAGTTCAATTAGCTGTAGCTCGCTAAGGAGCTCTTTAGGAGATAGTAGCGTATAAACTTGCAGCACTCCATTTAAGAAATCATCCTGCTCAACACCACCATAAGGCTCTGTTTTAATATATTCAGATACTTTATTAACTCTGCACCCTTCGATTTCTCCTATACTCTTAACTCCGAAGTCAAGGTATGCATCTTTATCGCCCATATTTGATCCGATAGCGATGTAAGCATTGTGCCAGAAGCGCTCAATCTTGACAGAAGCCTCTCTAAGAGGAAGTCCAATCGGAGCCCATGGCTTCTTGATCTCAACAGAGACACCCTTCACCATATCATATCGGAGCAGCATTGCCTCAGCTAACTCTTCAGCAGCAGTTTCAAGAAGCTTCACGGTATGAGTTTTAGTGTATTCGGTGACAAATGATGCCACATCACCATAGTTAATAGAGGCCTCTAGATCGTCTGTCTTGCCCGCTAGTCTAGTATCCGTATATAACTTTATTGTAAACACAAACTTCTGCCCTAAGGTATTCTCTTCAGGGAATACCCCATGATTTGCAAAGACTTCAAGATCAGTTATTTTAATCTCATCGTACATTTTCCGTCTCCTCGCGTACGTTCAAGCTGTGTAAATTATTGATAATATGTTCCATTTACAAACTTATCTTAGATACGTTCCCTTAGAATTGCCTGCATGGTCTTCATCGCACGATAGTTCTCTTTTACATCATGTACTCTAATTATTGATGCCCCCTGAGCTACTCCGTAAGCTGTTGTTGCTATAGTTGCCTCGAGTCTCTGATCCACTGGTAGGTCTAGAATCAGTCCAAGTGTGGACTTTCTAGAAGTGCCCAGTAGAACCGGTAACTCTAGCTCCTTCATTTTATCTAAGTGATGCATAGCCATAAGATTATGCTCTGGTTTCTTTCCAAAGCCAAAGCCGGGATCCATTACAATCTTATCCACGCTTATGCCGTGAGCCTTAGCGATATCGATACAACCACGCATATCATCTAGCCATTCTTTAACAAAATCAGTGTAGTCAGTATTGCTTCTATTATGCATGAGACAAACTGGGACGTCATACTTCGCAGTTGCTTCAGCTACCTTTTCATCGTACTTGAACCCCCATACATCATTAACCATATCAGCTCCACAATCAAGAGCAGCATCTACTACAGAGCCCTTGTAGCTATCGATAGATACTGGAACATCAAAACGCTCTTTTACAGCTCTGATTACAGGTACGATTCTCTCAATCTCTTCCTCTTCCGTAATCTGAATATGTCCGGGTCTAGTCGACTCACCACCGATATCAATAATTGCAGCACCCTCATGAATCATATCTTCAACGTGGCGTAGCGCACTATCCATGTCGTTCCACTTACCTCCGTCAGAAAATGAATCGGGAGTGAAGTTAAGAATTCCCATGATGTAGCAATCGTTTTTTAGATCAAAGTTTTTATTTCCAATTTTCATTTTATTCCTTATCCTTTCCACATAACTATTGTGGACTTAGCAAAATGAACCACATTAGTACTTGATGTTCAGATTCTTCTTATCATCCGGCCACTTGCATGTATCACGTGAATCACAGCTTAAGCATAGACGCGATTCCTTATCCGCACGCTTAATGACATAGGCTAATCTTCCTATAAGACCGCCAGTCTCTTCAGGTTCAGAATGACCTCGGTGGCCATGAACCGCAGAAATTATTGCTTCTCTCTCTTCATCGCTATATGATGACCTCTTCAAAATTTCCTTTGCAATCCTAGCGCCTGCTTCATCATGAGGAATGCCATCATTATACTCCTCACTTCGTCCTATATCGTGAAGTAAAGCAGCCGCATAGATTAAATCTTTATCTATCTGGAGCCCTTCCTCAAGCGAGTATATATACGCTAGTCGGGCAACATCCATTAGATGAACGAAATCATGCTTACAGTAGATTCTATCAATTTCAGCAATCTCAATTTCTTCCATACACCTTAGCCAATATTCATCACGGTAGATGGACTCAAGCCTCTTCATAGACTCATTGTTATTAGAAGTAATTTCGCTACAAGTATTCAAATTTATTACAGAATAAGCCATTTAATCCACTACCTATGCTCTAGCATTCTAAAGAATGTATTTTGTAGGCATTCATCGTTCTCGAAGCTTCCGCGAGCCATAACCGTAACTGTCTTGGTTCCAGGTTTCTTGATACCACGCATAGTCATGCACATATGTTCAGCTTCAATCATAACCATAACGCCCTTTGGATTTAGCTCCTCCATGAATGCATCAGCAATCTGCGAAGTCATTCTCTCCTGCAGCTGCAGTCTCTTGGCAAATACCTCAACCGTTCTAGCCATCTTGCTAAGTCCAATTACCTCGCCATCAGGTATGTATGCGATAGCAACGCGTCCATAGAATGGTAGCATGTGATGTTCGCATAGTGAGTAAAACTCTATGTCCTTTTCAAGAACTATGTCATTGTTCTCAACGTTAAAGCGCTTCGCCAGGTGTATGCTTGCCGAGTCGGTATATCCACCGGCTAATTCTTCATACATTTTGGCAACACGTTCAGGAGTTTCGAGCAATCCCTCTCTTGTGACATCCTCACCAATTCCATCGAGTATGAGCCTTACACCCTCCATGATTTTTTCTCTATCCATTGTTCGTCCCCCTTGTTTCTATAATCCTTTTTACATCCCCCAGGAACGATAGTGACCCGCACACTAGTATCACATCATCCCTACTAGCGTATTCATACGCTTTATCAATTCCCTGATAAATACTATCCGATGCCTCGACATGCTTAGAATAAGCACGGGCTTTTTCAGCGAGTTCTCGTGCAGGCATAGCCCTATCGTTATTTGGAGTCTCAACTGTTATAACCTGCTTTGATAACGGTACTAGGTGTGAGAGCAGCTTAACGTACTCCTTATCTTTAAATACACCTATAACGAGTATCACCTTCTTATCCCCAAAATACTGGCGAATTGACGATTCAAGTGCAATAGCTGCACCCTCGTTATGTGCACCGTCGATGATTACCGTTGGTGCCTTTGCTAGCTCTGTGAATCGTCCAACCCACCTTGCAGCTTTTAGTCCATCATAAATAGCCTTATCTGGTATTAGGACACCTTTATCTCTTAATGCCTCTACCGCAAGTAGAGCAAGCGAGGCATTGCTGAATTGGTGCGTTCCTGCAAGCGATATGGTCACGTTATCCCACGTGCGATAATTAAAGCGTTGTTCTCCAATTCCATATGAAATCGGTTCAATAGCAGCTTCATCAACCACTCTGAGTTCAGATCCAAGTTCAGCGCACTTAGCAGCTAGCACATCTTCAGCATCAGCATGCTGCTTAGCACTTACCGCTATGGTATCAGGCTTTATTATGCCAGCTTTCTCACCGGCTATTTCCCTAATAGTCTCTCCAAGAAATGCCATGTGGTCCTTAGAAATTGGCGTTATCACTTCAACCAGGGTTGTACCTACGACATTCGTCGCATCCTCTCTGCCGCCTAGTCCAGTCTCTAATACTACAAAGTCGCACCTTCTACTCTTGAAATATAACATAGCAAGTGCCGTTTCTGCTTCGAATAATGTCGGTGAATTAAGTCCATCCGCCTCCATGCTGCTAATCGCTTCGGCTATCTCTGTCGTATGACGTGCAAGTTCATCGTCTGCGATATGAACACCATTTACCTGAAACTGTTCTCCGTATTCAAAAAGCCACGGAGAAAAGTAGCACCCCGTGGTATATCCTGCTTGAATTAAGATACTAGATAGATACGAGAGAATCGACCCTTTGCCATTGGTGCCAGCGACATGAATAAACTTTAGCTCATCTTGTGGATCACCCAGTCTGTGGAGTAGCTCGCGCATACTGTCCAGGCCAAGTACACTTCCGTATCTAGATAGTTCATCCAGATATACTCTTGACTCCTTGTAATTCATTTATTGCTCCTAACTTGTTTTAACTCCATATATTTTAATGCAGTTAGTGAATTCTATCAAGTGATAATCGCAATATAAACCTCCCTGTTTCAAAGCAGGGAGGTTTTGTATCAGTATTGAGTTATCATAATTATTTTACTATCTTGTAGTATGTTCGTGATGTCATCTTAAATATCACAAAATATATCACGAAGAATACACCGATTACCAAGCCGAAGTATGTTCCATACTGCGAGAATTGGTTTACTCCGAACATCTTTAATAGTTGATAAACAATCTTAGATGCCACTATGCAGTGTGCGATTGCTACCACAAATGGTGCATAAAACATCCATACAATTTGAGAAGCCCCTGTTCTTTTAATCAGATTATCACTAAGTCCTATCTTCTTCATAATCTGATACTTTTCTCGGTCTTCATAACCTTCGCTTATTTGCTTATAGTAGATTACGAGGATGGTTCCCGTTAAAAAGATTATGCCTATAAGTACTCCAAGAAATAGGAATCCACCATTTAGTTCATATAATCCTTTTAGTGCCTCTACTCTACTCTCGAGTATATATCCATTATCATTCTTTAGCTTGCTTAGGCTGCTATCATAAGAATTCTTATCTATCCCAGACACATTCCATTCTATGCTGCACTTTATCGAAGAATTTTCCATATTTTTATTTTGGATATTATATGTCTTAAGTACAGAAGCTATATACTGCATAGTAGATAGATCTTTTACAACAAGTGCATAACTATCTACATTTGCACTAGAGAGGATTTTATTATCAATTTCTCTCACTTTAAAGGTGCGGTCACCGATTTTGAGGCTACTCATATTGAGAGCGCCTTTTCTATTCGAAGTCATTAGCACTTCGTCATCTTTAAGAGAAATATTTTTATTGAGCTTTTTATTATAACTATCAAGATCATACGTGAACATGAAATACGGTGATGTTTTCGCATCTCTCGTATATGTCTCAAATGAATTCCCGTTTTTTGCTACAGCAGGATTCATGCTGAGTTCTATAAAAGAGTCCTTTATCTTCGCTTTACCTGTAACAGTCTGACCCACTCTATTTTCAAGATTTTTCTGAATATCTTTGAAGTTATTCTCATCTACAGCTGTATCACTTGTTAGAATGTAATCTCTTGAAAATGCGATAAAGCTATCTCCATTTTTCTGAATATTAGAATAGATGGTTGCTGTAGCTGATAGTGTGATGATAATACCAACACTCATAACGGCTATACTTGCAAGAGATACTGCATTGCTCTTCATCCTATAAATCAGCCCACTGACACCGAGAAACTTCTCTGGCTTAAAGTAGCTTTTTCTTCTTCTCTGCATCTTCAATACAATAATTGAAAATGAGATGAATAATAGATATGTAGCCGCTATAACCAGTAGTGATGCGATGAAAAAATTAACCAGAGAGGATAACGTTCCTTCTGTTGTTAGGGCAATTCCATATCCGCCACATAGAGCTACTAATCCTATAATTGTTAAAACAAATCTTGATTTTGGTTCACCTTCGCCACTATGCTGTTTTCCTAGTAGCTGTACTGGTGTCGTCATATAGATCCGATAACTGCTTCTTACAATAGTTATGAAGTATAGTCCTAGCATAGTAATAGAGCATACAATCATCGCATTTATACTAAATGGATAGTCCATAATTCTGCCTGCCACATCATGCATTAACCTATTAAGTCCCAAAAAAGAAATTTGTCCAAAAATGTATCCACCAACCATTCCGAGTATCGCTATGATTGAGAATAATACGAAGAACTCAATGCTTATGATTTTGCGAATGTGCTTCTTCTCAAGACCAAGAATTGCATATAAAGCAAACTCTTTATTGCGCTTTTTTAGTAAAAAATTAGTCGTGTACATTACGAATATAATCGTAAAAATTCCAACTACAACAGCACCCATAGTGATAAGTTCGGGAAGAGTTTTATGTCTCGTCTGAACATACTTATTGTTGATAAGTGAGATCATGATGTTGAAAAGCATAAGCATAATTCCAGATGATAATACAAATGGTATCTCCAAAATTCTGTTTGCCTTTAAATTTTGAAAAGCAAACTTTCTTGCCATCGAAAACGTCATTAGTTATCACCTCGATTCAGCATGAATTGAGCCTGATTTATACGCTCCATGAACGCCTCTTGTCTTTCGTTCTCACCTCGATAGATTTCGTGATAAACGATACCGTCCTTTATAAAAAGTACCCTTTTTGCATAAGATGATGCCCTCAGCGAATGAGTAACCATGATGATGGTCTGTCCAGCTTCATTTATCTTGCAAAACATCTTAAGGAGGCTTTCCGACGACTGCGAGTCTAGTGCGCCAGTCGGCTCATCAGCAAGAAGAAGTGCGGGGTTTGTTATTACTCCCCTAGCGACTGCGATTCTTTGCTTCTGACCTCCTGAGACTTCATAAGGGTATTTTTCGAGAAGTTCACCGATTCCAAGAGCGGATTTGAGTTTACTGAGCCTGTCCTTCATAACAGCCTCTTTTTCATTGGATAGAACAAGCGGAAGGAATATGTTATCCCTATTATTGAACTGATCTAATAAGTTAAAGTCTTGGAATACGAAGCCTAATTCTCTTCTGCGGAAATCAGATATCTCGTTGTCCTTAAGGAGACTTGTATCTTGTCCATTTAAAATTACTGATCCTGAGGTTGCTCTATCGAGAGTGGCAATTATATTAAGAAGCGTAGTTTTTCCTGCTCCCGACTCACCCATTATGGAAATGAATTCGCCACTATCAACCGAGAAATTTACGCCCTTTAGGGCATCTGTTGTCACTTTTCTAGTTTTATACGTTTTCTTTACGTCTTTTAATTCTAAGATTGCCATACCTTTAGTCACTCCTTTTTCTTTATGCTCTAATTTTACATATCGTAATCAATCGCTGCATTTATCTAATATGACAATCGATAATAACAACCTTACAATTCTGAAAGATTAGTTTGAAGGAAATCTAATCGAGAACACACTCCCGACATTCAAGGTCGACTGAGCATTTACTTTGACGTTAATTACATTCGCAATAGTTTTGACTAGATATAAACCGAGACCGCTGGATTTTTCATTAATTCTTCCGTTAAATCCAGAATAACCCCTATCAAATATTTTACCTAAATCCTCCGAACGTATTCCAATTCCAGTATCACGGATTTTAAGTGTATTTGAATCCTCTTCAAAAGTTATCTGTATAGTTCCTGATTCGGTATATTTAATCGCATTTGCTAAAATCTGTTCTATCAATATCGATAGCCACTTGGTGTCTGAAATAACATTAGCTGAAATATGATTGTAATCTAATGATATGTGTTTCTCAATGAACAGCATCGAGTACTTCTTAAGTATGCTCTTGATTAGAGAGTCTAAGCTAATGGATGTGATATCCATATCTGCATCCCTATCCATCAGTTTCAGATAGTTTATGGCCATGTTAGTATATTCTTCGATATAAAACATCTGTTCTTTAAGTTTATTCTTATCTTCAAACTCACTCTTTTGTAATATTAAATTTGAAACAGTTATGGGTGTCTTAATCTGATGAACCCATAGCAAAAAATATTTTTCTAGCTCACGTCGATCAACAGTTGCTTGATTAAGTAGCTTTCTGTTTTCTATTTCAAGCTCCTTCGATGTTATCTTGTAATTTTCTTGTCTTGTATAGTTTATCCATTCGATAAAAAGGAATATCGCACTAATAAAAGCAACACCTTTTACTCCAAGCCAAAAGTATTCTCGATTAAAATTTGCAAATTCAAAGACTACTCCGAAAACACCTGTTGTGTAGATTAACGTTGAAATTATCTTATATTCATTTTTTAAAAAATCGCTTACTTTACTCATATTCTCTCTACCTTAAGAAATACCCAATACCCTTTTTTGTTTGAATTAAATCTTCAAAGCCAATCCCGTTTAACTTTTTTCTTAGCCTCGTCATATTTACAGCAAGTGTATTGTCATCTATGAAGTCATCACCTTGCCAGCAGTGATTAATTATATCTTCTCTCTTGGCTATCTGTCCTTTCATATTAAACAAACTTTCAAGTATCAGTAGCTCTGTTCTAGTCAGTTCAACTGTGACGTCCTTACCTTCAAGCAGTGCAGCTGACAGATTTAAAGTCAATTCTCCATATGTTATCTTTTCGGAATCCACCGTGTAATCATAAGCTCTTCTCAGTACAGCCTGTATCTTAGCCCTGGTGACTGCAATATCAATAGGCTTTGTAATATAATCATCCGCCCCAAACTGAATCGCTTGAATCATATCCATCGATTCTGAATGAGATGAAATGAAAATTATAGGAACATTAGATTCTTGTCTTATCCTTTGCGTCCAATAAAACCCGTTATACTGAGGAAGCGTAATATCCATTAGAACTAAATCTGGCTCAAACTCTTTAAAATCATCATATACATCATTAAAGTTATCGATTCCACTAGTCTCGTATCCCCACTGGGAAAGTTCTTCGCTTATGATTGAACTGATGTTTTTATCATCCTCCACAATTAATATTCTAAACATGCTTTATACTCCTATTATCATGAGATATCTATTCTTGAGATATATTTGCACTATATTCATGCTTTCATAATAAAAAATAGCCCTGTAGTCGTATAATTTCAAGGGCTATATCATTAAGTTCTTTTTAAAATCCTTGCTTATTTAAGCGCATTAACTGGGCACACCTTAACGCACTCCATACAGAGTATGCACTCTGTACCATTCGCCCTTTTCCTGGAATTGTCCGTCATCTCGACATCCATCGGGCAAACCTTCTTACATTTGCCACATGATATGCACTTATCAGTATCACACTTGATTCGAACTAGTGAGTAGTAGCTCATCGGTTTCATGAACACCGTTATCGGACAGACGTACTTACAAAATGCTCGGTTATCCTTAAATGCAAATGCCATACCTATTCCAACTGCGTAATATAACGCATTTCCGATTATAAACGCAAAGAACATTATTCGTTCGATGTTACCTACTTTAGCTAGAAATAACGCCGCTACAAAGAAAAACGCTGCTACAAAGGTAAAGTATCTAATCAATCCTACCCTTTTCGTTCGTGGTCTATACGGCACTTTATACGGCAAGAAGTCTAACACCATTGCGGTCCAGCACGCATAACCACACCAGCCTCTACCGAATATAAGGGGTCCGAAGATCTTCGCCACAGCATAATGAATCGTAGCTGCCTCGAACACGCCGGTGAACAAGTAGTACCAGAAGCCTTCTATTTGCATGTTCTCGTTATTTATAAGTCCAAGATAGATGAGCATATATAGTCCGATGAGTAGCTGCACAACACGCCTTGCGTGTTTATACCTGCATATAAATAACATCTGCCCTATGAATATAGAAATACCGATATAGCTGAAATTGAGAAGATAAAACAAATTGTCTTTAGCGAGCCACAGCGTCACTGCTATCGTCTCAAATGTTACTAGCATCAGCACTGGTAACCAGTATTTTTTCATCTCTTACCCCTTTGTGCCTTCATATAATATAAAATAACGTTACTGATGTATGATAACACTAGTAACGTCAATCTCTCAATGAGTGCATAACCTTTTATTCAAAATGATTATTTATAAAATATACTACTTCTTACCGAACAGCTTTGATAGAAGTCCCTTCTTCTCTGATTTAGGAACACTCTCTTCTGGTACCTCATGATCAGTCTTCTTGTATACGACATTCTCAGCTATTTCATCATCGCTCATACCAGTCGCTTCTCTAACCTGTGCTAAAGCCACCTCACGGTATATAAGAGCTCCTCGAGGATCGCAGAATCGTATATCTGAATAGCAAGTCGATTTATTTAAGTCAAATGGTTGAACCTCCATTACCTCTGTTGCCTCGATAAGACCACTATCTGAATTTGCAGCATCTTGTAAAGCAAACTGAAATACCCCGAGGTTGTCCGGTCCAAACGATTCTGTAAGAACGCTCCGGACAGCATCATCACTTTCTATATCTCTTAGTAGTTCCTTTACGTGATCAGGACCAATGAATATGCCTGCAGAGTAATTCTCCTCAATCAAGTCGTTACTAGGAGTAGGAATCCACGAAGGGAGCACTTCAGACCAAGGGGTGCGGTATCTATCCATCTCGGGATGTCTTTCTATTACAAACGAAAAAGCAGCACCGCGTACATATTGATAGTCACGGAAGAATCCACCGATTATAGGTAATCCGTATAGAAGTCCCTTTTCCGATGGCTCTCCTTCATCTATCGATGTGAAGTATTTCATGTGATCAACAAACTTTTCGTGAAAGAATTCCTCTCCTTGTGATTCCATTAGAGCATTTAGAACACTCTCATCTCCATCTCTAAGAGCCTTGAGCGGAGCAAAGTACCACTCATCCATCTGCGTTCTGCTCATAGGATGATAGCTAATATCAAAACCCATATATATCCTCCTTAATAATATTACTTATAAATTAAAACTGTACAGATATCTTCATACAAATAGGTGTTTTCACCGCATGCTTGTTCTCAGGATAATCCGAGTAATTAACTACCGGATACTGATCCAAATACGACCTTAGAGCCTTACGAGTCACCTGCATATTTTCGATAACACCTGTCTCATCACCCCATTTGAAGTAACGCCTGAGAAGAACTCCATAGTATCTTTCTCCATCAAGATTCTCTTCTCCTTTTACTTCTAGATAGCTTGAAGAATCATATTCACTCGCTGGAAAATTAAATGCCAAATTATATATCATATCTATGTAAAGTGTGTCTGTCAGCTGACCTCGCTTACCCGGCTTAGTACTGGTTGCAAGGTAGAAAGGCATATCCGGATAATCATTCAGTTTTACCTCTACTTCACCTTCATGCGAAACTTCATCTGATGGAACTTTTCTGAATGTGTAAGTTCCACTACCATACTTAGAGTCTAAATACGAAATAATTTTAGACTTGCTAATTTTATCTCGCATCGCTGGTTTTTTATATTTGGCAACAACTGGAACAGCTCCCCGTGGCTCCTTAAAAGAAGCAACAACATATGCATCCTTAACGACAGGACCATAGTTTTCATTCATGTATTCGCACATTGCCTTTAGCTTAGAACACAGAGTTTCAACATCCTGATCATTTTTTACATTGCATTTATACTTAATTATCGAATCTGAAATTTCTATATTTTCTATCTCTTTTCTGCTGAAAAACTTAGGCAAGACAATTTTACCTAATACTTTCATTCTATTATCATCATCCGTATATGCAGGGACTGGAATTACACCTCCATGACCAATTTTCTGCCTAATAGTGTATTTGATATCAGGATAATCAGTAGGTGAAATTTCCCACGTTTTCTTATTAAGTTGTTTGACTTTAACCTTACCTTCACCATAACGCTCTTCGACCTTTTTTGTTACACTCTCGGTCGTTAATGGCTCTCCGTCAGGCAGAATACAGCCAGAACACAATATCATAATTAATACGATTATCAATCCTAATGAATATATTTTTTTCATATAGCAATTGCCTCTTTCACATAACATTGTTAATACAGCTTTGATCTAAGATAGAAGTTCTATAATCTTCTCGCGTGTTTGAGAATTTAATTTATTGTTAGTTCTTAGATGAATCGCCGCATCTATATCCTTTTGATCGTTAAGTATGTACGCACTTCTTACTGGACTATTTCCCTCTACGAGAAATGCATACCCTTCTATCCACACGTTAATACCGTTGTCTTTGAGATAGTTCGCCAATATATAAACTTGACGACGCACTTGCTTGATAGGATTCTTGACAGAGCTCGTATAGGCATTGCCAGAAGCAGTTACTTTCGTCTTGCTCCATTCATAATCATTGAGACCGCCTGTAATACTGCCGACGTAATTCTTGACTTCGATTATAAAAATTCCACGCTTATTGAGAATAAC
Source organism: uncultured Mogibacterium sp. (assembly GCF_938039775.1). Next base: position 14,658 of record NZ_CALHTQ010000100.1, read on the forward strand.
GTTGTCGAGCTCAGTCTTTTTACCATCATAAGAAATTCTTACGTTGCATAAAAGTATATCATTGTCGTTCAACGTTTCTCTTATAAGCTTAGTGGCAAATTTCTCACCTCTTATACCCGCTCGCTTCTCGTTGGATTTGCCGAGAATAATTAGACAAATAAATACTATAGGTATAATAACGCCTAAAGCTAGCACCGCTTCTTCAATGATAATGTTCATTTTTTCCTCTAAGTACAGTTTTATATGGTGACTATTCCATTATAAATTAAAATCTTATAACTCCCAAAACTTTTTTGTAGCTTCCTTAAAAAAATATATAAAAAACAAAAAGAAACAGGGATAGTAAGGAAAGCAAATTGTAACTTTTTGAAGTTGGAAAAGGCGATGTCTAAATGGAATGGCATAAAATATTATCAGCTTTTAACTATAAACCGCCCTCGTTTCTCAAATTTTCTTTCGCATCGTTGCAACTGCACACGGTATCCTGCCATCTGCCAGCTCCACCTTTACATCTGCATAACCAGCTATCTTAAAAAACTCCAGATAGCTCGCAACATTAAAGTAGTGCTTAAAATCAGCCCCTGCTTTTCCAACAGAATCGGTAAATGTAGTATTCTTCCCTTTCTTATCTCGATTCATATATGTTGGAATTATCAGTATCCCCCCAGGCTTGCAGACTCTGTTTAGCTCTGCGAGAGCCTTTGTAGGGTCATCTAAGAGATGTATAACATTTCCTGCAATAACCTTGTCAAAGCTGTTATCTGGATAATCCAGTGCCGTTATGTCAGCTAACGCAAAAGTTATGTTGTCATGCGCTGAGCAATTCTTCTCGGCACGTTTAATCATCTTAGGTGCAAAATCAGTTGCAACAAGTGACTCACATCTATCAGCTATAACTTCACTTAGCATTCCAGTCCCTGCCGCACACTCGAGCACCTTATCATGAGGCTCTATGTATTTACCGACAATCCCCCTAAGTTTATTATGCGCCTTCTTGTTTATAACCTTAACAAATATGTCATAGACGCCTGCTACATTATCCCAAAACATTTTTTCAGCTCCTCCTCAATCAATTCCCAAGAGCGCGTAAATATAGTTCGCAGATGAGATTTTATACATACAGTAATATTTAATTATGATAATCTACCGTTATCCATTTCATACACCTTATCAGCAAGAGAAAGTGTCGACTTCCTATGAGAAACGAGTACTATTGTCTTGCCTGACTTTTCTTTTTCTAGCGACTTAAGGATAATTCCCTCATTTAAAATATCGAGATTACTTGTCGGCTCATCAAGTAGTAATAAATCAGCGTCATGAAGAAATGCTCTTGCAATTCCAATCCTCTGCTTCTCTCCATCTGAAAGTGTGTCGCCAAGTTCCCCTACATTCGTTTCATACCCGTGAGGTAGTCTCATTATAAACTCATGTATACTTGCTTTCTTAGCAGCTTCTTCGATTGCTAGTATATCAGCATCTTCTCTTGCAACCCTGATATTATTTGCTATCGTGTCACGAAAAAGTATAGTGTCCTGCGTTACATAAGAGGACATATTTCTTAAATCAACTGTATTGATATCCTTTATATCCTTTTCTGAGATGCGCATTACACCCTGTTTAACATCCCAGAATCTCATTAAGAGCTTGAGAAGTGTAGATTTCCCGGATCCACTAGCACCGTATATACCTAGAACCTTGCCCTTATCAATAT
>NZ_CALHTQ010000101.1 GCF_938039775.1 uncultured Mogibacterium sp.
AGTTACACCAGCAGAAGGGCCATCCTTAGGCGTTGCTCCTTCAGGTATGTGCACCTGTATATCGCTTTCCTTAAATACACTATCAGGTATATCATACTTAGAAGCTACCGATCTGATATATCCAAGTGCAGCCTGAGCCGACTCCTTCATAACATCGCCCATCTGTCCAGTCAGTATAAGCTTACCACTTCCAGGCATCTTGAGAGTTTCAATCTCAAGAGTAACGCCACCAACAGAAGTCCAGGCCATACCAGTTGTTACACCAACCTGTGGGCTAAGGTCAGCTAGGTCTTCTCTAAATATCTTTTTACCTAGATACTTCTCGAGATTTCTAGATGTAATAAGATACTTGTGTTTTTTCTCAGTTACGAGGTTCTTAGCTACCTTTCGGCAAATTGAACCGAGTGCACGCTCCAGATTACGAACACCAGCTTCTCTCGTATAGTAGTTGATAATATCACGTATAGCCGACTCAGAGAATGCTAGTTGACTCTTCCTAATTGCATGCTCTTTGAGCTGCTTAGGAATCAGATATGTCTCTGCTATATTTAACTTCTCTTCTTCGATATAGCTTGAAAGCTCTATGACTTCCATTCTGTCGAGTAGAGGCCTTGGAATCGTCTGTGTCGTATTTGCCGTGGTTATAAACATCGCCTTAGACAGGTCGAATGGTACTTCAAGATAGTGGTCCGTAAAGGTCTTATTCTGCTCTGGGTCTAGCACCTCGAGCAGTGCAGATGCGGGGTCTCCTCTGAAATCATTTCCAATCTTATCAATCTCGTCGAGCAAGAAAAGAGGATTGTTCGTTCCAGACTCGATGAAGTTATTTATAACTCTACCTGGAATTGCTCCGACATATGTACGTCTGTGGCCTCTGATTTCAGCCTCATCTCTCACACCACCTAGAGACATTCTTACAAATTCTCTGTTAGTAGCATGAGCAATTGAACGAGCTATCGAAGTCTTACCGACTCCCGGAGGACCTACGAGGCATATGATAGGACCTTTAGCACCCTTTGTAAGGTGCATAACAGCCAATTGCTCGATGATTCTCTCCTTGACCTTAGTTAGGCCATAATGTTCGTTATTTAGCGTTTTTTCGGCCTTACGGATGTTTGTATTAACCTTGGATTCTTTATTCCATGGTAGCTCAAGAATCGTCTCTATATACGTCCTGCTTACATTTGCATCAGGGCTCATCATGTTCATCTTGCGGAACTTATTAATCTCTTTACGAATCTTTTCGTCCACCTTCTCGTCAAGCTTAAGCTCATCAAGTTTCTTTAGCCATGCATTAGCCTCATCTTCCGTGTCATCATCAGTCTCACCAAGCTCCTCTTTGATTACGTTTAGTTGCTCGCGAAGATAATATTCACGCTGGCCCTTATTCATGTTCTGCATAACTCTGTTGTTGATACGCTTAGTTAGTGCTAGAACCTGATTCTCTCTAGATATAGTCTCCACTAGCTGCTCAACTAAATCGTTTACCGAATCAATCTCAAGTAGTCCCTGGAGTACATCAAACGGCACGTCAAGCTCTCCCGCAATTATATATGCGAGTGCAATCGGATCGTCTACTCCATCGATTAAGGCACGTGCAGCCGCTTCTCCCGCATTACTCATCTCAACATATCTAAAGTATGTCTGCTTGAGCACTCTAGTTAGTGCAGTAATATTTAGCTCGTCGTTCTCATCAGAAACTGCATCATCTACTTCGTAATCACAATAAAGCGTATCATCCTCGTCATATACTGCCGAAAGCTTAACGCGGCTTCCGCACTCTGCGAGTACTCTAACGTACTCCTCATGACGCTTTACTACTTGTTTTACATGAATTTCCACACCAATCATGAATATATCTTCTTCTTTTGGTGCATTTATAGAAATGTCTCTCTGAGTTGCCACGACTAAGCACTTATCCTCGTTCATAGCCGCATCTAGCGATTTCAGAGACTTGTCTCTTCCAATGTCAAATCCCACTATTGTATTTGGGAAGAAGGTCTGTCCCCTAAGTGGTATAAATGGTACTCTAACTTTCATACGCCCTCCTTTAGTCCCTATACCACAAGGCGGCATCAAAATATTAATGCCGCCCTGAGATATCATTTAAAATTTTATGCGTCCTTTGCCTCAATTTCAGAATCTGTCACAAGAACAGGCATGGTACCTTTTTCGACAGTTTCCTTGGTAACGATGCACTTGCGCACATCTTTTCTTGACGGCAATTCATACATGACATCTGTCATCATGCTCTCAAATATCCCTCGCAGGCCTCTAGCACCTGTCTTAAGTTCAATTGCCTTGTTAGCAATGGCTGAAACAGCCTCGTCCTCAACTTCAAGCTCGATATCGTCCATAGAAAGCATGGTCTTATATTGCTTGATAAGCGAATTGCGTGGCTCTTTCATAATCTTACTAAGAGCTTCTTCACTCAGTTCATCCAGTGAAACGATTACAGGGAGTCTTCCTATCAGCTCCGGAATAATTCCGAATTTTAGTAAATCTTCTGGCTCAACACGTGACAAAATCTCCTTCTCATCTATATCATGAGCTGAATCATTTGCAGAGTTAAAGCCGATTACTTTGTTTCCAAGTCTGCGCTTGATTATAGTCGAAAGTCCAGCAAAAGCTCCGCCGCATATGAATAGCACATCCTTCGTGTCGAAGTGAATAAATTCCTGCATCGGGTGCTTTCTTCCACCCTGAGGTGGCACATTCGCAACTGTTCCTTCAATTATTTTGAGTAGAGCCTGCTGAACACCTTCACCGCTTACATCCCTTGTAATCGATGTGTTTTCAGACTTACGTGCAATCTTATCAATCTCATCGATGTAAATGATACCCTTCTCAGCTCTCTCCAAATCTCCATCCGCAGCCTGATATAGTCTGAGCAGAATATTTTCGACATCCTCGCCGACATATCCCGCTTCAGTCAGTGATGTAGCGTCCACAATTGCGAACGGAACATCGAGGATACGCGCCATCGTCTGGGCTAGCAAAGTCTTACCACTACCAGTTGGGCCGAGCATAAGAACATTGCTTTTCTGAAGTTCAACTGTATCCTTTTTATTCTCAGCTGTATTATTCTCTAAATATTTAATTCTCTTATAGTGATTGTAAACAGCAACAGAAAGGCTCTTCTTAGCAGCCTCCTGCTCTATTACATACTCTCCTAACTCTGCTGCAATCTCCTTCGGAGTTGGTAATGAAGTCAGGGTCTCTGGTACTTCTCTCTGCACCACATCATCCTTGAGAAGCTCCGAGCATAGCTCAATGCATTCGTTACAGATATTTACATCCTGACCTACGATTATACGTCTAACCTGAGAGCTTGTCTTCCCACAGAAGGAGCATACTAATTCATTTGGATTATGATTATTCTCCAACTCTGCCTCCCTTATCTGCTCAACTCTTCCTTAGATAGAACCTTATCTATCAAGCCGTATTCAACAGCCTCTGAAGCTGACATAAAGTTGTCTCGGTCAGTATCCCTTAGGATTGTCTCATAAGGCTGACCTGTTGCCTCAGCAAGTATATTGTTGAGCTTTTCCTTAGTCTTCTGCATCCATTCTGCTTGAATCTTGATATCTGATGCTTGTCCCTTAGCTCCACCAAGAGGCTGGTGAATCATTATCTCAGCATTAGGTAGTGCGAAGCGCTTTCCCTTTGTACCTGCGGTCATGAGAACTGCGCCCATGCTAGCAGCCATTCCAAAGCAGATAGTTGCTATATCCGGCTTAACGTACTTCATCGTATCGTAGATGCCCATACCTGCCGTTACAGAGCCACCCGGTGAATTGATATAAATATTTATATCCTTCTCTGGATCTTCTGCTTCTAGAAACAATAGCTGTGCAACAACAACACTAGCGAGATGATCATCTATCTCCTGATCGATAAAGATAATTCTATCTTTGAGCAATCTGGAATAGATATCAAAACTGCGCTCGCCGCTGCCTGTTTGCTCAACTACGTAAGGTATTAAACTCACTATGCTTCCTCCTTATGGCAGATTTATACTAGAGGGAGCCTACTTGCTCTCCTCTGCCTCTGCCTCTTCCTTCTTCTCAACAAGCTTAGCGTTTTCGAACATGAAGTCGATAGCCTTGCGTGTCTTTACGTCTTCAGCGAAGAATCTAAGGTTCTCTTCGCCCATAACCTTCTTAACCTGCTCGATTGACTGACCATACTGAGCAGCGAACTTCTGTAGCTCTTCTTCAAGCTCAGCCTCTGTAGCCTCGATGCCTTCCTTAGCAACAACTGCTCTGATGAGAATTCTCATGGAAACTCTCTTCTTAGCATCCTCTCTTGCACCTTCTCTTACATCGTTTATTGTCTGTCCAAGAAGCTGCATGTACTGTTCTAGAGATAGTCCCTGATAAGCGAGCTGCTGATTCATCTCGTTAACCATTCTGTCGATTTCTTCCTCAACCATTGCTGCAGGAACGTCTACTTCGTTTGCTTCACAGAGCTTGTCGAGAAGCTCATTCTTCATCTGTGCTTCGTCTCTATCCTTTGCGTCCTTCTCAAGGTTCTTCTTAACGTCAGCCTTGAGTTCTGCAAGTGTCTCAAACTCACTTACGTCACTAGCAAGCTCATCATCAATCTCAGGAAGTACTTCAACCTTAATCTCGTGAATCTTAGTCTCAAATAGAGCTTCCTTACCTGCAAGATCTTTAGCATTGTAGTCCTCTGGGAAAGTAACCTTAACGTCTACTTCCTCACCAGCATCCTTTCCAATTAGCTGATCTTCGAATCCAGGAATGAACTGACCGGAACCTAGCTTAAGCTCAAAGTTCTCAGACTTTCCACCATCGAAGTGCTTTCCGTCGATAGATCCGTCAAAATCGATAACTACTGTATCTCCCTCCTGTGACTTACGACCTTCAACAGTCTCAAGTCTTGCCTGACTCTTCTGGATTCTCTCTAGGTCAGCTTCAACATCAGCATCTGTAACCTCTGAAGAAACCTTTGTTATCTCAAGCCCCTTATAGTTCTTGATCTCAACCTCTGGGAAAAGCTGTACAGTTGCAGTAACTGTAATGTCCTCGCCCTTCTTAATCTCACTAACCTCAAGCTGTGGATTAGCAACGACCTCAAGGTCAAGCTCTACTACTGCTTCTGGATAAGCTTTGTTGAGTAGACCGTTTAGAGCCTCATCATAGAAGATGTCCTCACCATAATTGTTCTCTATGATCTTTCTAGGTGCTTTGCCCTTACGGAAACCATCGATTGAGAACTTATCTTTGTTCTTCTTGTATGCATCTACAATCGCATCTTCGAACTCAGCAGCTGTAAATACAAGGGTGAATTTAGCGATGTTATTTTCCTTTGAGATAAGGTTAGTGTTCATTATATATCCTCCTAAATTTTTGTTCATAAATAATTAATGTCGATATTATGTAATATATATGGAGCTACACTGTAACTATTCAGCAAAGCCCTTCTGTAGCTTGGAAATGTTCTCTGCCTTGAGATTGTACTTCTCCGCAAGCTTACATGCTATGTATTTGAAATCGTCCTCACTTCCGTGATACCACTCGAGTTCCATCTCTGAAATAGGAACCTCTCCAGATTCTCCGTGAACAGTACCTACGTCAAAAGAAAGTGCACTTATAGAATCACCAGTATCGATTTTGAGCAGCTTACGTGTAAAATCCATTCTCATAACTTCGTTCAGCTTCTTGTTACCAGCCGCCCTAATAAGAACGTCGTACGCTTCACTTGACTCAAATGCTTCGATATCGGGCTCCATTGCGAACCTTTCATCATTTATAACGAGATTGAATTCCTCTCGTGAGTGAAGACCATCTTCAACCTTGTTGTCCCACTTTACTGTAGCTGTGATACGATCATTCTCATATCTCACCCTGTAGGCAATCCCCGCTTTGCGAAGGTCAAGGTCATCTGTGTCGAAATAAATTGCCTTCATGTCGATCTCTTCTAATGCGTTGCGATCAACGTAATCATCAAGCATAGAATCATTTAAAATCTTATCAACAAGAGACGTATCATCGATGCAAAATTTAAACTCTGTTTCCATATAAACTCCCAATAGCCGCTAGTACGGCATTTTTCATAATATCAATTGATTTTACATAAAACCGTTGATTTTGTCAATGCGAGAGCCACTTTAGTACTCAGTTTTGAGCATATCTACACACTTTTTACATAAAAAATACCGCTTTTGCGGTATTAATCGTCTAATTTCTTTAATTTAATTTTTGTATCGTACCCCTCAAACAGCGTATCAGTCATTCTCAAGAAGTTTTCCGACAAGTCGCTGGCATAGAATCTGTCTGGAAAGTCATTTTCTCCAGCTAACATCTCCTTTTCAGCCAGAATGTCCACAACATCGCTGATAACCTCCGCCGATGAATTGTATAGCTTAAGTTCAGGATATATTCTCTTGATGTTGGCCGCAATTAATGGATAGTGTGTGCAGCCGAGAATGAGGCTTTCTATATTGTTATTCTTTACGAAATCATCCATATAGTACTTGATAGTGAGGTCCATAATCTCGTTATCAATAATGCCTTCTTCAATCAGCGGCACGAAAGCCGGACACGCAAGGCTATACGTGCTTATATTAGGGTTAAGCGAATGAATGCTCTCAGCATATACCCCACTCTCTATCGTAACTTTAGTACCTATAATCCCCACATTGGTTACGCCATCTGCAGCAACACGCCTAGCTGTCGGATCTATTACACCAACAATCGGAACTTCAGGGTGCCTCTCCCTAAGCATATCGAGCGCCATCGCAGTAACTGTGTTGCAAGCAATAACAATCAGCTTAACGTTCTTACTCACCAGATAGTCTACTATCTGTGCTGAGAACTTGCATACAGTATCTGGCGACTTTGAACCATACGGAGTCCTCGCGGTATCACCGAAGTAGAGAACCTTTTCATTTGGAAGAGCGCGCTTTAGAACTGGCACACTGGTAAGTCCGCCGAGTCCCGAATCAAAAAAACCTATTGCTCTATTATCCATCTCCATCTCCTTAACAAAAAAACGAGGTTTTGTATAAACCTCGCTCAAGTGGTGCGGATGGAGGGACTCGAACCCTCATGACTGTTCGTCACACGGACCTGAACCGTGCGCGTCTGCCAATTCCGCCACATCCGCTCATGCAGTTTCTAACCGAAATAGACAAGCGATATTATACAATAACTGCCTTGTATTGTAAATATAAAATACTCATAGTAAAACCGCGCTGACGATATCAGCGCGGCGATATAATCTATCAAATATATTATTCGTCTTCCTCTGCCATTGCTGCTTCAAAAGCCTTCACAGCAGTATTGAACTCTTCCTCATCATCGATATCTACGATATCAAATGTATCAGCATCGATGTCCTTATATCCATAGATGTAAACATCGTCAGTTCCATCTATTGGGGCAAGAGCAATATACTCCTTGGAGTCAGCTTCGAATGTTCCTAGAACATCGCAATCAACTGCAGTTCCATCGTCAAATTCTAGAGTGATTATATCCTCTTCTTCTTCAATCATGTTACGTTCTTCCTGAGACATAGTTACTCTCCTTTTCTCTATCTGTGTTAGGTTAATATAACATTAATATGTTTATATATCAATGCATTTCCGTTATTTCTTGCTAAAGTATTCAATTATACTCTCTGCAGCCTTACTATTGATGGTATCGCAGGCCAGCAGTTCTTCGTAGCTCGCTTGCTTAATAGAACCTATATCTTTGAAATGCTTCAGCAGTTCCTTTCGCCTTGATGGACCAATCCCTGGAATCTCTTCAAGAACTGACTTCGTCATCGCAGAAGTTCTTCTTCCTCTCTGGAATGTAATAGCAAATCTGTGAACCTCTTCCTGGATGCGGCCACAGTAGCTGTATAGGAATGGCTCTCCTTCGAGTTCAATCTCTGATCCATCACCAAATACGATTGCTCTTGTCCTATGAACATCATTCTTTGCAAGACCGACTACTGGAATTGACATGCGAAGTGCAGAAACAACCTTCTGCACGGCATGAACCTGTCCGAGACCTCCATCTATGAAGAGTATGTCAGGATATGTGTTAAACCCAGAGTCACCATCTTTTGCACGCTTTAGGCGCCTATAGATAACCTCCTGAAGCGAAGCGTAATCATCTCCTTCCGCATCTTCACTCTTGATCTTGAACTTGCGATAATCGCTTCTGATTGGCTTTGCACCTTCATATACGACCATAGCTCCTACAGTATCGAGTCCGTTCATATTAGATATGTCATAAGCTTCTACCCTATACTCGCGCTCTTCACCATCTTCGATAATATACGGAATTGAACCTTCAATCTGAGCTGCCTTTTTGATAAGCCTTGTAATCTCATCGCGAAGATTATCCTTTTTCTCCGAATCACGCTCAGCTCTCCCATCGAGATCTTTGATAACCTGCAGCGAGTCATTTATCGCAAGGCCAAGAATTGCCTTCTTCTCACCGCGTTCAGGAACTATTATCTTGGTGCGATGCATTGTGTCACTCTTGGCCTTAGCATTCTCTTCGTTAGTATTGTCGAGGAGTCCTATGATTAGTTCCTCATCTTCTATGTGTTCGGTCAGCAAAATCTCTTTCGGCAGCTTGGCACTTCCTGTATAGTACTGCTTTATAAAAGCAGCTACCATCTCTCTCCTCGTGCTGCTCAAATCCGAGTTATAATCATCCATGTAGTGAATATCTCTTCCGATGAGTTTGCCTTCTCGCACCTTGTATTGAGCTATAATCTCACTATTTTGTGTCACCAATGGAAGCAGCACATCGATATCTCTATCCGCAGCAATCGTCGCTCTCTGAGTCTCCCCAAGAGTCTTAAATGCGTTGATATAATCTCTATATTTAGCAGCTTCTTCGTACTCCAGATTATCTGATGCTGCCAGCATCTTTTCCTTGAGCTCTTTGATTAGTTTCGCATCCTTGCCATTCAGAATCTTGAGGATACTGTCTATCATCTCGTCATACTCATCCTTGTCTGCCTCGTTTATGCAAACACCCTTGCATTTCCCGATATAATAATTAAGACAAGGGCGAAAGTTTATCGGAAACTTCTTAGTCTTACACTTCTTGATCGGATATATCTCATCAATGAGTTTAATTATCTTCGTGACAGCCCCACTATCTGAATAAGGTCCGAAATACTTATTCCCATCTCTCTTGACTTCTCTAGTTCTTATAACTCTTGGGAATTCTTCGTTTGTGGTCACTTCGATATATGGATATGTCTTTCCATCCTTGAGAAGAATATTATATTTAGGCATGTACTTTTTGATGAGATTGCACTCTAAAATTAGTGCCTCCATCTCTGTAGCGCACGTAATATAATCGAATTCCGCAATATTATCCACCATGGCACGCACCTTAGGAGAGTGCTGTGATGACTTGTGGAAATACTGCGAAACACGATTTCTTAACTTAATAGCCTTGCCAACGTAAATAACGTTACCAAGGCTATCCTTATGCATATATACTCCTGGTGAAAGGGGTAATTTTTTTAGTTCTTCTTCGATGTTAAACATTGAATTATTTCCCTATAATCTCCAGTCTATTTGTAAGTCCAGTTGCGCCTTCTTCTATCTTCTTCGATTTCAAGACGCTGCCTAGCGAGCTCCCGAATCTTCTCCTTATGCTTTCTAGCTCTCATCTTCTTCCTGCGCCTTCTAATATTTCTAGCACGCACAAATAGCATGATTATTACGAATAGAATTAAGCATATTATAACCGTCATCATATTTGAAATGTAAATATATGACGGTAGCCAGCCAACTTTGACATCCTCCTTGACGATGATGTCTACAGTGCCAGTAAGTTCATTTGCAACGTAGATTCGGTATTCTCCAACCTTATCACCTGCTTTTAGAGGTGCTTCCACATTGTTAAATATCACCGACTCAGTCTTGATAAGAGAGTCACTTCCTTCTGGCGGGATATATACGAAGCCTTTGCTAGCGGTGTAGGCTTTAAGTCTAGTTTTCGCACCATGCTTTACTTTAACCCTGCCAATCTTGACATCCTTCTTGATTATGACTTTCTGAGTAGCCTTTTTAAATCCATAATTTAGCAGCTTACTCGCATCAGCAGAGGATTTTCCTTCCGCTTCATCAAATAGAACAACTACAAGGTTCATATCGTTACGAGTTACGTATGCAAGGAACACTTCTTTGCCCTCAGGTTCTGTCAACTTAGAGTATATTCCGCCCTTGAATCCTTTGTGTGACTCACTGCCAGACATAAAAGGGTGTGTATTGGTAATCTTTTTGTCACCATCGCCATCTGTAACTTTAACGGTGTGGCTATTCTCGCTAGACATCCTCTTGATTGCACCGTACTGATACGCTGCCTTTGCGATTTTTGCTGTATCCTCAACTGTAGAGTACTGGTCTGTGTCGTACTCACCAGTTGAATTTGTATATCTCGTATTGACTAGTCCTAGCTGCTGAGCCTTTGAATTCATCTGGTCTACAAAATTCGCTTCCGAACCAGCTGAATAAATCGCCAAAGCCTTGGCAGATTCAGCATCTCCCGACATCAGCATGGTGTACATTAGGTCTTCTACTTTAATGCTAGAACCTGACGGAAAAGTTGTTCCCGCTCCATACATATCGTCAGAAATCTGGACATTGTTCTTATATTCTTTATCATCGTGCATGTTGTCGATAACAACCATCGCAACCATTAGCTGCACTGTGCCCCCGGGTTGGAGCTTTCTGTCTTTGCGTGACGAGTAAACCACCTCACTCGTAGACGCCGAAAGGACGACCGCCGATTCAGCCTCAATTTCTGGGGCAGCGATGGTGCTCGTCTTATTTTTTGCTTTCTTCTTAGAAGCAGCAAAGCTTGTATTAATATTGATGGTGACCATCAATGATGACACCAGAAGCATCACCATGACGGTCACCAAAATTCTTACAAGACTTTTATTAATATTTTTTGAATTAACAATCTTGTTATTTGTTCTCATTCTCAAACTTTTCCATATAAGCAACGAGAGCCTCCACACCTTCCTTAGGCATAGCATTATACGTACTTGCTCTCATTCCACCAACTGTTCTGTAACCAGCAAGGTTAATCATGCCCTGCTCCTTAGCTCCAGCGATGAACTTTTTATCGAGATCTGGATTTCCAGTAACGAAAGTGATATTCATGAGAGATCTGTCTTCCTTAGCAACAGACGGCTTGAACATCTCGCTCTTATCTAGATATCCATATAGAAGATCAGCCTTCTCTACGTCTGCTTCGTGAGTAGCCTTAACTCCACCGTGGCTTAGGAGGTACTTGAACACTTCACCAGCCATGTAGATTGGGTAGCATGGAGGTGTGTTGTACATCGACCCCTTCTTAGCGTGTGTTGCATAATCTAGGTAAACTGGAGTATTAGCAGGCGCCTTTCCTACTAGGTCCTTTCTAACGATTACAATAGTAACGCCAGCAGGAGCAACGTTCTTCTGAGCTCCAGCATAGATTAGACCGAACTTTGTAACATCTACTTCCTCAGAAAGAATACAAGAAGACATGTCTGCAACTAGTAGGTGCTCGCCAACATCTGGAACTTCGTTGAAGTGTGTTCCGAAGATAGTGTTGTTGTAGCAGATGTGAACATAGTCTACGTCAGGTCTGATATCCTCTGGTTTGAACTTAGGAATATATGAGTAGTTGTCCTCCTCAGAGCTTGCAAGAACCTTAACATCTCCGAACTTTGTAGCCTCTTCGTAAGCTTTCTTAGCCCAGTTACCTGTAATTAGGTAATCAGCCTTCTTGCTGCCAGTTAGCAGGTTGATTGGAACCATGGAGAACTGAAGAGTTCCACCACCCTGAAGGAATAGCACATAGTAATCCTCAGGAATGTTCATGAGCTCTCTGAGGTTTTTCTCAGCATCCTCGATAATCTGCTTGTATTCTGCTGATCTGTGGCTCATCTCCATTACAGACTCGCCTGTGCCATCGTAGTTGAGCATCTCCGCTGCAGCTTTCTCTAGTACCTCTACAGGTAGAGTTGAAGGACCTGCAGAGAAGTTAAATACACGTTCATTTGTAGCCATTTAAATACCTCCAAATTTGTTTCAAACTTACATAAAAATTGTAGCACTTTCAACATTGAATGTAAAGAATAATAATGCTATACTTAATATCGTAAATAGTGCATTTTTCAACACTTGCGGCAGTATAAAGCCGCATATCACACGATGGATGTGCTATTAAGCGAATTTTTATTTTCAACACTTTGACCACGCCCCCCTAACCTGGGAGGCAATAGGAGGTACTTAAGAATGGATAAGTTTAATATCGGTACGCTCAACAACATTTCACAGGTAGGACTTAGCAGACTTACAGACAGATATGAGTTGACAGAAGATATAGACACAGCACACGGAGTTGTCGTTCGTAGCTTCAAGATGCACGAAATGGATTTTTCCGACAATTTGATGGCTATCGGTAGAGCTGGTGCAGGAGTGAACAACATTCCTCTAGACAGATGTGCTGACGAAGGCATCGTAGTGTTCAATGCACCTGGAGCAAACTCCAATGCGGTTAAGGAGCTGGTTATTTCAGCTATGATTATCGGCGCAAGAAACATCTGCGAAGGTGTTGCTTGGACTAATACTCTTGAAGGAGATGTTTCTGCACAGGTTGAAAAAGGCAAAAAGCAGTTCGCTGGAACTGAGATTTCTGGCAAGACTCTCGGAGTTATCGGATTAGGTGCTATCGGAGCAAAGGTTGCTAATGCCGCTCACGCACTTGGCATGAATATCGTTGGAAACTCTGTAGTAATCCACCCAATTCTCACTGCACCATGCGAGATGTATGACGATATCGCTGAGATGGTTAAGGTTTGCGATTACATCACAATCCACGTTCCTTCACTCCCAGAGACTAAGGGTATGATCAACAAAGAACTAATCGCTAAGATGAAGGACGGTGCTATAATCCTCAACTTCGCTAGACCTGATTTAGTAGTGAACGAGGATATCATAGCAGGACTAGAATCTGGCAAGCTCAGAAAGTACCTAACTGACCTTCCAAGCGAAGATTTAATCGGCAAAACTGGCGTAATCGCTACTCCACACCTTGGCGCTTCCACAGCAGAGGCTGAAGAGAACTGTGCTGCTATGGCTGTTGATGAGCTCATGGATTATCTAGAGAAGGGAACTATCAGAATCTCAGTTAACTTCCCTGCTGGTTAACTACCAGCTAAGGAAGGCTTTAAGAAGGTTAGCATCTTATTTAAGGGCGAGCTTGATGTTGAGGCTGCTGTAAAAGCTGCTTATGGAAGTGTTGATGACGTGTGCGTTGGCAAGAGTCGCTCAGAGTATGGTGCTGCGATTGCACTCGTACCTGCAGATGCATCTGGCGAGCTATCTGGAGAAGGAATCCTCAGAGTTCGCGAGCTATAGGGAATACAGTGCTCAGGCTGTCGATTCGCTATGAATATGAAATGAGGTCTGTAATCGCACTAACGAACTTACTTGATAACACAAACTGCTGGCAGATGTGTAACGCATCTGCCAGCAGTTTTAAATTCTTAATCAGACTAGTAATTTTGATTACTTCCGTAAAAAACGCACAGCTGATTTTCTCGCTTTCTCGATTGTTGCAGGTTCTTCACTTTCTACAGCGGATGAGGATATCCATCTTTTTCCAAATATGGTTTGCGCCGCTTCTATCATAATTCCCAAGGTATATAAATCCATTTCACTAGAAATTCCTTCGAGAAATGATAATTTAGTTCTTTCCTGTAATTCTTCTATTTTAACACGATGAAACATCATCTGCATAAGGCTAGATGCAGACCACGCTCGGCAAAGCGCTTCCTCATCATAGAGCAACTGATGAGCAAGCAATTCAATTTCATTCGATGCTCCTATCCATCCAATGGCAATGATGATTTTACAACGAAGGTTATCATCATTTGTATCTAAAAGCGAAACAAGAATATCACAGGCTTTATTACAAAACGGTAGATAAAATTCTCTATGCTTTAATTGCGATAATGCTTTTGCCAATAGATAAGCTGTGTATACTTTTACTTTTTCATCTATATTTTCATCCAGTTTCCCAAATAAAATTACTATCCCTTCTCTGTCATGTTTATAAAAACCATTTTCAAGATATAGATTTAAATTCAGTTCCCAGTCTTTGATAATAAGTTCATAGTGATATGAAATTTCATCACTTTCTGCTAAGTCAGCCGCGAATTTTATCCTCATGCCGGAATCAAATTTATTATTTTCCAACTCAAGGAAAGCTTTTTCTAAATCTTCCCTTGTAAGGTTGCTCCGACGAATTCTTTCGTCATTTATATCTTTCTTTATTTTATCAACCGCTTCTGCTGCCATTACTTCCCTTTCTTCTTGACCTAAAGTGCACCTAACAACCGTCTCTGTGTATTCTATAGCCTATCAAGTCTAATTGCACAAAAAAGAGGTTCCAAAAATTAAGAACCTCTTCCAGAAATCAATCTCTAAACCAAAATGTTCACTGCATCAACGACTGTCTCAATCTTGATATCACTTTCGCCTTCCTTATACTCTCCATCGAGAGTCCACGGAATGTCGGAGCTCATCTCAAACCGGACAGTCTTTGCGCTATAGAATGCAATATCCTTAGTGTCTAAATCATTTGCCAGCAGTGACCTTGCAATCGAATTCACATCTAGCAGGTTCTTAGGTGACTTGATTAGCAGCACCTCCATCAGTCCGTCATTCATATCTACTCTGAATGAATCGAGCTTAAGCACTCCGCCTACGGATGTCGCATTGCATACAGCCCCAAACACCAGATCCTCTTCAATAACGCGTTCAGTCGGAAGTCCCTCGTCTGTGATAACCTTTACATGTTGGGATTTAATATTAACTATGTCCTTGATTCCTTGTAGCACATATGCAGTGTGTCCAAGTATATTCTTTAGGTTCTGCGGCACTGAATAAGATGTGCTTGTAAAAGCTCCAAACGAGGCCACATATGAGAAATAGCGCCCATTAAACGAACCTACATCAAGCGTAATCGACTCATCATTTGCAATAGCTTTTGCTGCTTCAATGATATTCTTCGACAATCCGATGCTAGCCCCAAAGTCATTAGTGCTGCCAGCAGGAATATATCCGACCTTGCACTTAGCCCCTGAAGATATAACGCCATCAATCATCTCGTTATAAGTACCGTCTCCACCTGCACAAGCAACCACATCGTAATCATTGGCGTATAGATGTGCAAATTCTCTTGCGTCACCTGATTTTGTTGTCACCAGCACACTGGTTAAACACCCGGCATCAGAAAATATCTGCAGGATATCACTTAAATTCTTGCTCGCCTGCATAGTGCCTGCACGAGGATTTAGAATAAATAGCAGTTTCTTTCTATCGATAGTTTCAATAATATTAAATTCTTCCATATCGTTCACCTCAAGTTAACCTGAGACTATAGCCCCACCAATTTATAAGAATTATATCACTGGTACACACAAGCTACAGCTTGCGGTGCGCCTTTCTCTGCTTTTCTTTACGAAGCTCTTCTTCGTAGCCTTTGACAAATTTACGGCTTAACTTAACTGCAATTGTTTCTAGTTCAGCGCCGTAATTATTATCACCCGATATAATGTATCGCTTTGATTTCTCATCGCCAAGCAGCATCGACTTCTTCTCTATATACTCAATCATCTTTTCATGACTCAGCCTATTTCGCTGCATTACTTCATCCCATGCCTTGTTGAACATCATCCCGACGCACAGTATCCACGAAATAATATAGAACCACAGCATCAAAGCGACAATCGATGCGAATGCACCGTACAGAATGTCGTAATTTACCGAGTAACTGATGTAATTCGCATATATCGTGGTCGCAATCAAAAGTCCGAATGACGAGAACACTGCCCCCGGAAGGATCGCTCTAATCGGCACTCTTACAAGTGGCAATATATAATAATTTAAAGTAATCATGGCGAAGAAAGATATTGCTACAATCGGCAGCTTTAATGCAATAAGAGCTCTTGCGAGGATTCCACCATTAAATAACTTGTAAAATATATCTTCTCCATATACGAATACGACAAGTGTAAATGCTACTGCAAAAATTGTAATAGCAGCTGTGGGAACAGCTTTCAGCCTCTCTGCAAAGAAGTTGAATTTATAAGCACCTTCAGTCAGCGTATAACTCGTCAATCTAGAGAGCGAGAACTCCAAGGCAGAAGCTGACCAAAGCGCTAAGAAAATCATGATGAAGTTACCTAGCCTCACAGATGAAGCGGAAAATAGCCCCATTACGAACCCGCTAAGCTGCGAATCGACATTGTGGTTGAGCCAATTCTTTATAATATCTAATGATAAGTCAAAAACTCCTAGTACCTGTG
>NZ_CALHTQ010000102.1 GCF_938039775.1 uncultured Mogibacterium sp.
AGTAATTAATAAATAAAAATTTAAAAATATTTTTCATTCAGTTAGTAAATTGTATCATAAAGTACCCTAAAATAGCTAAATATCAATATATTCACAATAATATCATATTCTCTTTATATTTATTGACAAACATATATCAAAGCCATATAATGAACTCAAGAACAGACGATCGGGAGTCTGTAGGAATTATCTTTTTTTACATCGTTTTTTAAACGTATGGAGGTTATTATGTTAATTGCATTAAAAGGTCTTTGCGTAATCGGAATGGTCCTCTGTATTTCGCTAACACTACTAAAGGTAAAGTCTAACCTAGCAACTGAAGAAGGTAGAGCTGAATGGGCTGAGCAGAAGAAATTTGCACCTTGGAACGCTATGGTCGGTGTTGTTGCTAACTTCTTCGATACTCTAGGTATCGGTTCGTACGCTACATCTTGTGCACTCTTTAAGATTAGAGGATCCATCAAGGACATCTACATCCCTGGTACTCTAAATGTTGGAGATACTCTCCCAGTACTTTTAGAGGCATTCCTTTTCTTTGGATTCGTAGAGATTGACACTCTAACACTTATATCTATGCTCATCGCTGCTGTACTCGGTGCATTTGTAGGAGCTGGAATCGTTACAAAGTGGGATCAGCACATGGTTCGTGTTGGAATGTGCGTTGGTCTCCTAATTCTTGGTACTGTAATGGCTTGCAAAGCTGCAGGAATTGGTCCTTTCGGACTCGCTGGTACTGCACTTGGCCTAAAGGGTGTTAAGCTAATCATCGCTGTTGTTGTTAACTTCTTCCTCGGTGCTCTCATGAACATCGGTGTAGGACTATACGCACCTTGTATGGCTCTAGTAGCTGTTCTTGGACTCAACATCGGTGCTGCATTCCCTATCATGATGGGATCTTGCGCTTACCTAATGGCATTTGGTAACGGTCCTAAGTTTATCAAGGAAAACAGATTTGACATGGTTTGCACACTTTGCCAGATGATTGGTGGAGTTATCGGAGTTTGCATCGCATACTTCCTAGTTAAGAGCTTACCACTTGATGTTCTAATGAAGATCGTTATCGTAGTAGTATACTTCACAGCATTTATGTTTGGTAAGGATGCTATTGCTGATAAGAAGAAAGCTTAATTAGTAAGCACAATACGACATTACAAAAGGTCTCCGCTCGGAGACCTTTTCTTTTGCTTTTTATTAGTAACAGCTGATTGAATAACTCAACTACAGTAGAGTTTCAACAACCACCCTGCAACTTCTGCTCACTTCCTACTGCCTGAACTCTAGAATTTTCTCGATTATAGGCTGAATCGCTTTCACATCTATCCCATCGTACCCATTTTCAAATCTAGTTTTTGCCTCATCTACCTCTGACTCTGGTACTGGAGCAAATACCTTTTCGCCCATAGCCTTAAGTGCAAGCTTATCTGCACTCTTACACTCACTAGAATCAAACTTTCCAGGTAGAATGTAGAAGCAGTCATCTGGAAGCTGCTTGCAACCGTTTAGACCTTTTACAAATGTCCTATACCCACCTGTAGGCTCGATGATTCCAGTCGTAAATACGATTAGGTTATTATTATCTATTCCAAAATGCGACAAATTAGCTCGAAGCATATTAAAGCGTGTAATCTCACCGCCTCTAAGCCAGCTGCCAAATATTATATTCTTATACATCGAAGCATATCCGAGCTTAGCACGCGAATACTTCATAATATCGCAGTCAAGAGCCTCTGACAGCCACTCTGCGTACTTTTCAGTAGTCCCATTACTTGAGTTATATATCAGAATAGTATCTGAACCTTCAGATTCAACGGCACGTCTCTTTGCAGCCTGTCTATTTGGATTTCTCATATTACCTCATATAGCACGATACAGTAAAAAATGCTGAAATCGCACAATCACTCCTTATTTTCAAAAAAGTCTGATAATGAAGAAATTTAAGCCTTATACTGGCATCTTCATCTATAAAACAAGGGATGTCGGAATCATCCGCCATCCCTAATTGGTATTATATCATAATCACTGACAATACCGATTATATTATCTGCTTTTGAGTTCTTTTTCCTTCATCCGGATCTTAAGAATCATCAACGCTCTCTTAACATCTTCAGCAGTCATGTTATTCTCACCAACAATATTAGATTCAAGACCCTCTGGATTCTTATTAATATCTACGATATTATTCTGTAAATACTCATTCTCAACTACGAAAGTAGCCATCGTTCCGCTGAAGTTGAGTCCGGACATTGGAATGCCCATCTCTCCGAGCTCCTCAACGCAGTTCGTATAGTCTACGTCGCTGTTTCCCCATCCATCGGATGTAAGGATTACTCCATCAGCTCTCATACCTTCTGCCATAATAGCCGCACGCTTACTGTTTCTAAGCTTCTCCTTGTTATCATCGGATGTTCCAAATAGTAGAACTCCCATCAGATCAATACCTGAATCTGCACCGACGATATCTACTAGTGGATCTCTAAAATGGTGCAAGCTAGTTTCTTTAGTTGAAGGACCAATTCCCATATCTGCACCTCCTTACTGCATTGAACGGATAGCACCGTCTCTATACTCGTTAGGAGTTAAGAAAACAGGCATATTGTTCATCTCTATTATAGAACGCCCACCATGAGCTCCTGATGGCTCTTCTGGAAATAGATATGTATCGTACATAGCGCCCTGACCAGCAACCTGTCTGATAATCAGCACCTTCTTCTGTCCTGGTCTAGCGATGTCATGGTATTCATGACGCTCTGTAGCTTTGTTGCCGTCGAATTTCTTCATTAGCTCTCTGTATACCTGAATAAAGTCGTCACAAGCCTGATGAGCTTCGAGACAACCGTGTCTCTCCTGACCCATATCCTTTTTGAAGGTAATATCAAAAGAGATAATATAGTCATCTTCACCAGGTGTTCCTGCTCTGCCAAGCACTAGCTGCTCGTTAAGCTGTCCCTCTGAAGAACCAAACTCGTGAGTCTGCTTTCCTTCAGTATCAACACCAGTAAGCATCACATATACACCTGTTAATGTATGAGTGATACCTTCTCCGCACTTTCCAAGAACCTTTGCAGAGATAGGAATGATGTCCATAATAGTGTTAGTCCATCTATCATGCTCTCCTGGTTTAATTATCTGAATATCAATATTGTCAATAGTTTCATACTTAGCAAGAAGTGAAGGTATAAGTTCTTTGGATACAGTCATAAGACCGTTGTAACCAACGCTACTTGTATCCCCCATCTCAACCTCATTCATATGAAAAGCCTTAATGACAAGTCTTCTCAAATCAATTTCCTGTACACTCATATGCATACCTCAATACTTTAGCTTCTGTAAAATATAATTAATAAATACTAGCCTGTTCGATCATTCTCATTTGGTAGGTGGCAAAATATGTTAAGAATTTCTCGAACATACTTTAGAAAAAAGGGGCAGATATAAATCTGCCCCGTCTTCGTTTCCGATGTCCTATTTAATTTAGAACTAGATTACAGCGTGATACTCGTAAGGTAGCGGAACAATCTTTCCTGGAGTCTCGATTGTCTCGAGAAGCTCTAGAGTAGCCTTTACGATAGCTGTCTGCATCTCTACGTCGTTAGGAGCACCTGCGTTAGCGCCCATAGGTACGATAGGAGCAGCTGCACGTGGAGATCCAGCCTGTCTTACAACTGGTGGAAGTGCCGCGATAATTACTGTAGGAATTCCTGCTTCCTCGATTGCTCTCTGCACGATTGTTGCAGAGCGGTGGCAAGTTCCTCATCCAGCTGTTAGGATTGCAGCATCTGCGCCTTCATCCTTAAGCATCTGAGCGATTTCTGGACCTGTCTCGTTAGTGAACTTTTCGATGTTTCCACCACCACCCATGAATCCAGCATGTGTAGGTGCACAAGCCTTGATGAAGCCTTCTTCTCTTAGCTCGTGAAGTCTGTCGATAGGGAACATGCAGTTGATGTCCTTATTTACGTCAGAGTTATCGTATCCACCGTGTGTTACCATTAGCTCGCTTGATGGAACATCATCCGGAACCTTTCTCCAAGTGAAGTCTCCAGCGAGGTTAAATCTCTTATCTGTCTTTACATGAACACCTGCAGCAGTAGCAAGAGCAACTGTCATCTCCTTGAGTGGCTTAGTTACTGGTGTAAATACTGACTTAGGTGTAATAGGAACAAATATTTCAGATTGTAAGCCTTTTACAACTGTCATACTCATTTGTCTTTTCCTCCTTAGTTATTTGTGCTTTTTAGCATATTCAGCACGACGTCTATTTAGAATATCGATATTACTTACGTACTTTTCGTTAACTTCAGGTCCTTCCTGTTCGATGAAACTCATATTCCATGCGACAGTCTGTCCAACCTGTAGTGGATAATCTGAGATTACCATTCTCATTGGCACCTTGAGTTCTCCGAGTCGACCTTTAATGTCTACGCAGATTCCCCCATCGTGAACCTCTGTAATGACGCCCTCGACTTTGATTATCTTATCTCCGTACTTCATCTATAATATCTACCTTTCTAATATAAGATTAGTCGTACTTTGCCTTTCTCTTTTCACTGATTGGAAGTGACTGCTCGTTCTCTACGAGTTCTATCTTAGCGCCAGTAGCCTTCTCGATGAGCTCAACGTTGTTGTTCTTAACGTTTACGTTGTATGATCTCTCTGGAGCCTTAACCTCTTCACCAGCCATCTTAGCCTTCAGCATAGCAAGTCCACGGATAGCATCCTCTGTGCAGAGTGTGTTACAAGCAAGAACTTCGTTCTCAATTCCGGACATGGACTTGTTGTTATCTATCATTGCGTCACAGTACTTATTTCCTGTTACGAGAGCACCCTGTACAGCACAGAATGAGAATCCAACAACTGGAATTCCTCTCTTACCAATCTGCTCGATGTGGGAAGTGAAGTCAACGTGGTTATTTCCGAATCCTTCTGTTGTAACAAATGCACCGTCAACGCCCATAGACTCAACCATCTGACCAAGTCTTCTTGATACGTAGAACTTGTCGGAGTTAGCCTGAGGTGATCCAACGAAGATTACACCTACAACATCGATGTCTTCATCGTGTACTGACTCAACAACTAGTGGCTCTCTCCAGTAGTGTCTGGACATCTCCTTTGAAGCAGGTCCGATACAAGTTAGAGCGTGAATACAACCATCGAGTACCTCGAGTGGGTTAGCCATTACTGGAACGTTACCTAGGTCAACGTTTGGCTTAGCTCCAAGTACGCCTACAGGATCGTTAGGGAATAGGAAGTTGTCGTGCATAGCACCCTGTCCCATGATTTCCTTAACGATAACAACCTTCTTCTTTCCAGGGTGTCTTGTCTGCTTAAGAACCTGCTCCTCTGTTGGAGTTACGTCCTTAAGGTCTCTCTTCATAGCTTCTCTGATTTCAGAAACTACGTGGTCTACAGCAGTGTGAACTGCGATAGGTCCTGGTCTCTCCATGTTCTTTAGGTTGTCGATAACTGCGTGAGCAACGATCATAATCTCACCCTTATCAACAGCACCTGGACGACCCCACATCATGTTCTCGTCGATGTAACCTTCGGATGAACCGAACTCACCAACCTGAACACCTTCTTCTGTAACACCAGTTACTACCATTACTACGCCATCTAGAACCTGAGTGACGCCTTCACCAAGACTCATATCTGTGTCTGCCTTTGTAGCGATTGGCTGTATATCCAT
This sequence comes from uncultured Mogibacterium sp., assembly GCF_938039775.1. The sequence goes on from NZ_CALHTQ010000102.1 coordinate 5,687, forward strand.
TACAGTCTCTGTGTAAACGTGGTAATTGTCTGGTGTAATTAGGCTAAGCTCTAGGGACTGTACAAGCTTCTGCTCTTCTGCACCCTCTGTAGCTGCGCTCTTACGAACGTAGAGAGTATCTCCCTCAATCTTAGTCTCGTCTCCAAGAACAACCTTGTTAATCTTGTAGTGCTTTCTTGTCATCTCTCTTATAACAGTCTCAGTGTGCTCTTCAACTGGAGCTGCTGCTACTGCTGCTGGAGCTGCTGCTACTGCTGCACCTGCTGGAGCTACAACGCCGCCACCAAGTCCTGCTGGGAGCTCAATGTCGATGTTCTTTCCCTCTCCGATGTGTAGCTTAATTGTTCCTGTTGCTGCTGCAACTGGAGCTACTGGAGCTGCTACTGCAACTGGAGCTTCCTCTACCTCAGCAACTGGAGCCTCTTCCTCTGCAACCTCATCAGCATCGTACTTATCAACGATGTCTGCTGTGATTGGAGTTAAAGAATCAACAGTTTTAGTTAGTTTCGATCCGTTTAGTACCTGACCGAGCTTGAGAGCTCCATCGACATTCAGCAGACCAGAATCAATTAGATCTGGGAAAATTGCTGGATCTTCGAAGTTAGCTGGCTCAAGAACAGTTCCTTCTTCTGCTCTGCAGCATAGTACCGCTGGGTCGTTCGCATGTTGTTTAGCTGTTTCAGCTGTGATTGACATATCGATCTTCCTCCTTGAAAAATATTGCCTTTGCAAATGCAAAATTTTATATATTTACTCCGACATTGCTCCATGTGATCGGGCACATGAAGCACTCGGATTAAATATCAACTAGTTATTCTCAACGTTGTCTACTACGTTAAGATCCTGATCAACCTGCTTCGAAACTCTTAAAGTTCTGTATAGTGGATGATCAACAGCTCTCATGAGGTGGTCTGTCTGGTGTAGAACCTTAAGTCCCATCTTAGGACCAGAAGCCATTACAGTGTTCGAGCAGTCGGAGCAGTTTCCGATGATTATGTACTCGCACTTATCCTTCTTGAACTGTAGGTTGTTTGATACCTGACCTGGGCAGATTCCTGGTCTCTCGCACTTTCTTGTGCCGTTAGGCATCTCCTGTGCCTGCTTGCAGTAGCAAAGCGAAACTTCCTTCGCATTGTACTTCTTGCAAAGTTCCTGCATTCTCTCATAGTTACCACCACATGCGCATACTAGGATACCCATGTTAGCTCCATGTAGATCTAGGAACGGCATTGATACTAGAATCGCTCCGGTTGTCTTAGTAATAGGAGCTTCTAGTGTAGTCGACTTACCAGTGAACGCACCACCCATTACGATTTCGCCATACTCACCATCGATTCCGCCAGCTCTCTCAATTAGAGAAGCAACGCTTGTTCCTACTGGAACGTCCATGAATACGTGAGCATCGTGTCCACCGTTGAGCTTACCTCTTACTGTTAGGTGCTTTAGGAAGGATGGCTTTCTCTCGTCTACAGCCTCAGCTACTCTAGCGCAAGTCTCACTATTGATAACAACAGACTTTGCAGCTGATGGAAGCTGGCTTGGTTCTAGCTCGATTCCGAGACATTCTCTAACTACAGCTCTTTCTTCACCCATTGGGTAAATGTCTGCTAGAAGATGTCTTGTGATGTTTGGCTCATCCTTTAGACATTCGTCAAGGATTTCAACAGCCTTACGATTCTTCTTCTTAATAGCAATGATAGCCTTGTCTGCTCCAGAGATTTCCATACAGAGCTTAACTCCGCGGATAACCTTCTCTGGCTCTTCCTCTATCTGCTGAATGTTGTGCTTTAGTCCAGGCTCACACTCGGAAGCATTTACAAGGATGTAACCGCCATCCTCGAAATGAGCATCTAGCTTAACTGCAGTAGGGAATCCAGCTCCGCCCATTCCTACAACTCCAGCAGCCCTAACCATCTCAAGAGGAGTTCCTTCTTCGATAGGAACGAACTCGTCCTTCTGCTCTTCATCAGGCTTAATAACAATCATCTCGTCTGTTATTTCTTCAACAACGCCGTAAGCGCTAGAGAAGATATTCGCGCCGAGACCTGTTGGCTCTGCAATGAGGGTACCCTTCTTAACTTTGTCACCAACTTTAACAATTGGGGCACAAGGTTTACCTACATGCTGTCTCAACAAAATCTGCAAATTTTCCATGACACAGTCTCTCCTTAAATATTTTTGACTCTACAAATCATTAATGTATATCGTTCGAAAAGCCACACAAATAAAGGTAATGCGCATTCTTTTCTAGATTGATGATAACATAACGATTTATTTATTTCAATGATAATTGCTAGATTATCTATAGAGTTTTTCAATAGATAATTTTCTATCAGAATACGTTTTTATTTATACACCACCTACATATTTTTGTCATGTTTTTAAATCAATAATTTCTATCTATAAAAACACTTTATTATATTTTCTTGATAATCATTTCACATCGTTTTCGTTGATTTCTTGCACTTCACAAAGAGCTTGCGTTTCTCAGTCACATAATATTGTACTATTTTTCGAAACACGCATTTGTTATATTATTGACTTTTAATATTTACTGCTCTATAGTTTACTTAGGTGGCAATTATTTATTTCATACTTATGTAACCTAAGGAGGTACATGATATGGCACTAACTGCTAAGATTGATTACAAGAAGTATACTGATGCTATCAGAACTATCGAGGCTCACACTGAAGGTGAGTACTGCAGAGTAGCTCTTGATTGCCCAGAGACAGAAGGTAACACAATGATCGAGAGAAAGCACTATCTCGAAGAGCATTATGATTATGTAAGAACTGCTCTTATGTTCGAGCCTCGTGGACATCACGACATGTTCGGTGCTTTCGTTGTAGAGCCTTGCAACAAAGAGGCTGATTTCGGCGTATTCTTCATGGATGGAGGCGGATACCTCAACATGTGCGGACACTGCACAATCGGTGTTGTAACTGCAATTCTTGAAGGTGGTCTAATGGAGATGAAGGAGCCTCAGACAGAGGTTATTCTAGAAGCTCCTGCTGGTATTATTAAGACAGTTGCTGACGTTAAAGACGGAAAGGTTACTGGCGTAACTCTAACTAACGTTCCTTCATTCAGATATAAGAAGGATCTTCACATTGAGTTCGAAGGCAAAGATGTTGTATACGACATTTGCTTCGGTGGTTCTTTCTTCGCTCTAGTTGATACAGAGAAGAACTTTGGTATCAAGGTTGGTCCTGATACAGCTGGTTTCCTAACAAGATTCTCAAGTTTCATGCTTCAGAAGGTTAACGAGACTGTTTCTGTTCAGCACCCAGAGCTAGACATCACATCTGTTGACCTAGTTGAGAACTACTCAACAACTGATACTCCAGATGCTGACCTACGTAACCTCGTAGTATTCGGTGACCCTGCAGATCCTCAGCTAGATAGATCCCCATGCGGAACTGGTACATCAGCTAAGATGTCCCTACTCCACGCACTTGGTGAGCTTCCAATTGGCAAGGAGTTCGTTTATGAGTCATTCATCGGAACTAAGTTCTACGGCATGATTCAGAGCGAGACAAAGGTTGGCGAATTCGATGCAATCGTTCCTCAGGTTAGAGGCGGTGGCTACCTCTGCGGAGAAGCTACTTGGTTCATCGATCCAGACGATGCTCTAGGAAAGGGATTCGTAGTTCCTAAATAAGCTACATAATACAATCTTTTTTTCATAACGACTACGGGACTGACGACTGTCAGTCCCGTAGTTTTTCATTGCAGAATTTTTTTATCTTATTAGCATAAAGGAAAGAGCCAGGCAAAACCTGGCTCAAAAGGAGTTGATCAATCTATCTATGCGGTAATAAATAAATATTTTTATACTGGGAATTCAATTGCGATGTCTTTGCCCTCCCCGATATAGAGCTTAACAACGCCGCCAACAACTGACATGTTAACGTTCTGTACCTCTCCACCAATAGATGCTTCTACAAGCTCTCCGGATTCTGCTTCTTCAGTTGCTTCTTCTGCGCCTACATCTACATCGTCATCGTACCTGTCTACGATGTCTGGAGTGATAGGAGTTAGAGAATCAACAGTCTTAGTTAGCTTTGAGCCATTTAGCACCTGTCCAATCTTGAGTGCTCCATCAATGCTTAATAATCCAGTATCGATTAGGTCTGGGAAAATAGCCGGATCCTCAAAGTTCGCTGGAGTTAGTTCAGTTCCCTCTTCTGCTCTGCAGCATAGAACTGCAGGATCATTTTTATGCGCTTGCGCTGTTTCAGCTGTAATCGACATTACAATACACCTCCATAAATTTTCATTTTCATTACGGTAATGAGATTAACACCGATATGCTTTAATCACAATAGATTTAGCTATAGGTAATATCTATTTGAGCAGGTTCTATTATTGGGGATTTATCATTGAAATAATCTATATTACAGCATAGTGAACTTATGGCTTTATTCATCATGTATATTCCATTTGTTTTCTTGAGACAAGCTCATGTATCTCAAAAAACAAAATACTGCAACTCCGCTGAGTTGCAGTATTTTGTGTGGTGCGCCCACAGGGACTCGAACCCCGAACCTTCACATTCGTAGTGTGACGCTCTATCCAATTGCGCTATAGGCGCTCAAAACGCTATAATAATTTATCATGATATAGCGTTCTTGTCAAGTCATTCCAGCGGTTCTGTAAAGCTTATCTTTCGATTTTACTCTTCTGGCTTCGTGCAACTATGCCGAGTACAATTTCTCTTGGCACAAACTTTACAGCAACAGCAGCCAGCTTAACCATTTTATTAGGAACGATAATTATCTTACCCTTGTCTGCTTCATCAATACAGTACGAAACACACTCTTTTGCAGAAATTCCCTTGAGAGAAAATTTGACGTTAGCAACATCGTTAAACTCTGTATTTACCGGACCTGGACAAAGTGCGTGTACCTGCACATGACTTCCGAGACGTTTCAACTCTTCAGCAATAGCATTTGTAAGCGATACAACATACGACTTAGTCGCATAGTATGTCGCCATATATGGTCCACCTGGCATAAGACCAGCAACGGAACCAACATTGATGATATGTCCATGATCACGCTCAATAAAATGAGGCAGCATCTGGTGAGCAATATAATGAAGTGCCCTAACATTGACATCAATCATATTGAGGTCTTTCGAAACATCACTTTGGTCGAATCTACCAACTGCACCGAACCCTGCGTTATTAATGAGTATGTCCAGAGGCATTTCGCGTTCAGACTTAAGGTAGGCAATCAGTTCAGCGCACTCATTTAAATCTGATAAGTCCGCTGTAATACACTCGCACTCAACGTGATAATCACTTGCGAGCTCTTGTCCCAAATCTACTAGGCGGTCTTCTCTTCTTGCTACGAGGATAACCGAGTACCCTTCCGCTGCAAGCTGACGCGCAAATTCAGCTCCTATTCCAGAGCTTGCCCCGGTTATACACGCAAGCCCGCTAGCTGGGCTAACGGACTTTTTATTTGGAATATTGATTGTCTGCGTGTTCATTAGAATTTATTTCTCCTGTTGTTCTTGTAAAGTAACATGAAGTAGTAGATGCAGAGTGCGAATAGAACTCCACCGAGCACAACGCTTATCATGCGTATCATAACAGCACCTTCTTTCGATTAATCTTGAAAACTACACTTATCTCCGCAGATAAGTTCTTAATTCTTTGAGTAATATTTACCCCTCTTTGGATAAACTTCTTTGATGGTTCCCTTGCGGAATTCAGCATTTAGCTGCTGTAGGTCATCGATCTGAGACTGCAGAACTTTACCTATATCTGTATCAATTATCAGCATGCGTTCTGGTAGCGTGTGAGTAGTTACAATATTAGGATTGTTGAATTCCTGAGTACCATCTGGTTGTAATGGATGGTATGGCTCATGCTCCGACAGCGCCATAAACCATGAGTTGAAAATAAATGTGTATCCAGCAATTCCAGTCGTCTTCTGATACGCCTTAGAAATACCACCATCTATAACTATCAGCTTACCTTCTCCCTTAATTGGGCTCTCTCCATCCTTAATCTTAACTGGCACATGGCCGTTGAGGATAATTCCCTTTGATGGATCGAGGTCGAAGTCGCGAATAATCTTGATGCAAATATCCTTTTCCTTAATAAGCTTATAGTACGGAACTGTATGCTCCTTGTGAGTAGCTTTATCAGAGATGAAAAGCCTCTCAAATGTTGTCATTTTATCCTTACCGAATAGCGGCGAGTCAGGACCGAGCCACAGGTACCACATAAGATTTGCAGCATCCGCTTTATCCAGTTCACATCTTGGATTGAAGTATACTTCTCTAAGCTCTTGGTCAAGCTGCTTCATCAGAGCTGCGCCGTGATTAGTCTTGCCCGCAATTGTTACCTCCATAAAATCGCCATCCTCGGTAAATGGAATGCATCCGTGAAAAAGCAGATTCCCGTTATAAGTAGTAAAAAGCGCTCCGTGTGTGTATAGGAAGTTGATGTGTTCCTGAAGCTTTCTGGAGTTTGTAATTGACGCCTCAAGTGCAACCATTACTTCCTCTTCTTCAGGACTTAGCTTATACGGATCAGCAGGATCGATAGTTGGTAGATTAGTGTCCTTAATCGGATACGTCTCACCATAGCACTCAACAGTGCCCTTCTCGAGGTCAATCTTATCGAGCATCAATCTGTGATCCAGCTTGAACTCTGGATGGTTCATAATGGTCTGGCCTTCAACCTTGAACTGGATGATCGCAATCATCTTGTGCATCTTGGCTGCAAGCTCCTCAGGTATAGGGTCAAATCTATTCTTCTCGAGCACATGCGGCATAAAGCCTGTGCATGGGTCGTCTCCATAAATCTGCTGAGCACGAGTCGCTAGCGGACGAAGGTTAATGCCATATCCGTACTCGAGCATATCGAAGTTATTGTAGCTGACATTCATGCGGATTATATTTGCAATGCACGGTCTATTTCCACAAGCTGCACCCATCCATACGATGTCGTGGTTACCCCACTGGATATCAAGGCTGTTTTGCGCCATCAGCGTATCCATCACCTTATGCGGGGACGGGCCGCGGTCAAAAATATCGCCGATAATATGCAGGTGATCTATGGTTCATTTTTTTATCACCCCTGAAAGTTCGATAATGAATAAATCCGCACGTCCGTATTCCACGAGGCTTTTGATAATTTCGCTATAATAATCCTTCTTGTTAAA